>NZ_JAELTZ010000100.1:0-4948 GCF_016429115.1 Aquitalea sp. ASV15
TTGCTGCAAGTACAGCGCAGCGGACGGATAACGGCCTGCAGCAGCCATGAAAACCGGGCGATCTGGCGCAAAAAGCCGGCCTCATCCACCACACAGGCAGCAAAAAGCCCGGCGGGGCCGGGCTTTTGCATAGAGTGCGTTCAAACACTGTCATCATTCTTCTTGTGCGGCGATATCTGCCTTGACCTTTTCCATATCCAGATCACGCACGGCCTTGATCAACTCTTCCAGCTGTGCCGGCATCATGGCGCCAGCCTGGTTGAAGACGATGATGCCGTCCTTGAGCGCCATCAGTGTCGGAATGGAACGAATCTGGAAGTGGCCAGCCAGCTCCTGCTCTTCTTCGGTGTTGATTTTGCCAAACACGATGTCGGGATGCTTGAGCGCAGCCGCTTCGAAGGTGGGGCCAAACATTTTGCACGGACCACACCATTCGGCCCAGAAGTCGAGAATGACGATGCCACCCTTGTCGACGGTTTCATTAAAAGTACTACCGGTAATATTGATGGTGGCCATGCTGCGCTCCCTGGCGGTGTAGCGTCACCGCGAATAAGTGATAGCGCAAAGATGGGACTGGCTGCGACATTTGCAAGTGCTGCCGCCATGGTTTGTCGCAATCAGGATGATTGCGACGGGCTATCCCGATAAAGGCCAAGGCCCACGCGGTGGTGGGCCTTGCTGCTTTCCATATAGACAGTGCCGTGCTTTACAACACCAGCTTGCTATAGCTTTCTTTTTCGATCTGGCAGATTTCCACACAGAGCTGGGTGCCTGGCGGCCCGGAGACGTATTGCTGCAATACCGGTAACAGGCCGGAAGACAACTGTTGGCGGGTAGCCAGATCACGTCCGGTAAGGATATGCAGCTGCAGGTGCACAAAGGGATGCATGGCTGGCTCGGTGCCGGTCAGCCATTGATCCAGCCGGATGGCCCGGCTTTTGATGTCTTCTGCCTGAAACTGGCCACTGGCCAGTAATGCCTGATTGATGGCCAGCAAGGTGGCGGGGACATCCAGCTGCAGCCCGCTGCTGTATTGCATGGTGACTTGTGGCATGTCAGCTGGCTTTCTTTTTCAGTTGGTAGCACTGGTGGATCTTGCGGTTGCGGAAGTCTTCCGGCACCGACTGCGCGCTGATGTCGCGGATGTGGTAGTCCTCGGCCAGGCGCTCGTCCAGTACGAAGCTGCGCAGATTATTGGAGAAGTACAGCGTGCCGCCCGCTGCCAGCAGCGCCATGGCGTAGTCGATGAGCCAGACGTGGTCGCGCTGGACGTCGAGGATGTCCTGCATTTTCTTGGAATTGGAGAAGGTGGGCGGGTCCATCACGATGAGGTCGAACTGCTTGCCCTCGTCCACTGCTTGTTCCAGATACTGGAATACATCGGCCCGCACCAGTTGATGGCACGCCAGATCCAGTCCGTTCAGTTCGAAATTGCGGCGCGACCAGTCCTGATAGGTATTGGACATGTCGACGGTTTCCGAGCTGACCGCACCACCAGCCCCAGCGTAGACGGTAAAGCTGCCAGTATAGGCAAACAGATTGAGAAAGCGCTTGCCGGCGGCTTCTTCGCGTACCCGCTTGCGGGTGTTGCGGTGATCCAGAAACAGGCCGGTATCCAGATAGGCATCCAGATTGACGATGAAGCGCTGGCCGAATTCCTGCACGATGAAGTCATCGCCCAGCTTGCCCACTTTCTCGTACTGGCTGACGCCCTTCTGGCGACGGCGGCTTTTCAGGGTGATGGCGGATTCATCGCGTCCGGTGACTTCGGCAATGGCAGCCATGATGGCGGCGATCCACTGTTGATAGACGTCTTCTTCCATTGCCCAGCCGGTGTCGTACTCCTGCAGGTGCACACGCTCGCCGTACAGGTCGACCGCCAGCGGAAACTGCGGTACGTCCTTGTCGTAGACACGCCAGGCATCCAGCCCCTGACGCGAGGCCCACTTGGCGTAGTGCTTGTAATTTTTCTGCAGCCGGTTGGCAAAGGCGGAGACATCGACCATAACATTCCTTGGCGACAGTAGCCGGGCGGGCCCTGCCGGGTAATTCATTCGGACAAAAACAAACGCGCGCCAGCATAAGCGACCGGCGCGCGTATCAGCAAGTCCCGCCTTACCCCCTATTCAGGTTGGTACATGGCGATCAGCTTGCGATAGACCGGCTCGGGCAGGTACTGGCGAATCATGTTTTGCCAGCCACGCGGGCCTACCAGGCCCTTGACCATGGTGGAGGACACCTCGGCATATTCCCGCGGTGGCAGCAGGAAGATGGTGGTGATGTCCGGGTGCAGGTCGGAGTTGATATAACGCATGGTGCGTTCGTATTCGTAGTCGCTGGCGGTACGAATGCCGCGAATGATGTAGTTGGCGCCAATGCTCTGGGCGTAGTTCACCAGAAACTGGTTTTCGAACACGTCTACCCGCAGCTTGTTGAAGCCACGGGTGACGGCACGCAGCATCTCGACGCGCTCGTCCACACTGAAGGTACAGTGTTTTTCCGGATTCACGCCGACCGCCACGATGAGTTCGTCAAACAGTTCTACCGCTTCGCGAATCATCCACAAGTGACCGTTGGTGACCGGGTCGAAACTGCCGGCATACACGGCTCTTTTCAATTCTCGCTTCCCTTTGGATGTGTGTGCCATGGCGACTGTATCGTGCAGAGTAAGGGGGGTAAAGGCATTTTTGTTGCAGTGCGCCAAAAATGCGGCATAAGGGCGGGCTTTTTGCGTCTTTTACATCATGATTGCAGATCATTCTGGTGCAAGAAGCAAGAAAGGCCGACAAAAAGCCGGCCCCCGCAAGTCAAACTGCACCAGAATGGGTCAGCTATTGATGTTTTC
The DNA here is from genome assembly GCF_016429115.1 of Aquitalea sp. ASV15. NCBI lineage: Bacteria > Pseudomonadati > Pseudomonadota > Betaproteobacteria > Neisseriales > Chromobacteriaceae > Aquitalea > Aquitalea sp. ASV15. The sequence continues at coordinate 2,846 of NZ_JAELTZ010000100.1, forward strand.
CGCGTGATGGCAGGCAATCATCCGCTCATCCAGCGCACGCAATTCCGGTACTTCCTGCTGGCAGCGTTCGTTGGCAAACGGGCAGCGTTTGTGGAAGGTGCAACCGGATGGCGGATTCAGCGGGCTGGGCAGCTCGCCATGAATCTTGATCTTGATGCGCCGGTCTTCCGGGTGAATGGAAGGAGTGGCCGACAACAGCGCCTGGGTATAAGGATGCAGCGGCCGCGAGTAGATCTTTTCCTTGGCTCCCACTTCCACCGCACGCCCCAGATACATCACCATCAGTTCATCCGCCACGTGCTCCACCACCGCCAGATTGTGCGAGATGAACACATAGGCGGTGTTGAACTCTTCCTGCAGATCCATGAACAGATTGAGCACCTGTGCCTGGATGGATACGTCCAGTGCCGAAGTCGGTTCGTCCGCCACCACGATGCGGGGATTGAGCATCATGGCGCGGGCGATGGCGATACGCTGGCGCTGGCCGCCGGAGAACATGTGCGGATAGCGGTAGTAATGTTCCGGACGCAGACCAACCCGCGTCATCATGGCGCGTACGCGCTCTTCCCGTTCGCTGGCCGACAGGCTGGTATTGATGTCCAGCGGCTCGCCCAGCTGGGTACCAATCTTCTGGCGCGGATTGAGCGAGGCGTAAGGGTTCTGGAACACCATCTGCACCTTGGTGCGCATGGCTTTCAGTTCGGCCTTGCTGGCAGTGGCGGCATCCTGCCCCTCCAGCAACAGCGAACCGGCAGTCGGCGGCTCGATCAGCGTCAGCTGGCGGGCCAGCGTGGACTTGCCACAGCCGGATTCGCCCACCACTGCCAGCGTCTTGCCGGCAGTCAGTTCAAAGGAGACGCCATTGAGCGCCTTGACCTGGGCCGCCGGCTTGAACAAGCCCTGGGCGACATCGTAATAACGGGTGAGGTCCCGTGCCTGCAATACGGTGCTCATCATGCCTCCTTGGCCGTAATCGGGTAGTGGCAGCGCACGACGCCACCTTCAATGGCGGTCAGGCCCGGACGTTGGGCCTTGCACTTGTCCTGTACATAAGGACAGCGCGGAGACAACAGGCAGCCGCTGGGCCGGTCGTACTGGCCGGGCACGATGCCGGCCAGCGTGGACAGGCGATGCGCGCCCTTGCTGTGTTCCGGAATGGACTTGAGCAGCGCCTCGGTATAGGGATGGGCCGGCTTGCGGAAGATGCCCGGCACCTTGGCCATTTCGGCCACCTGCCCGGCATACATCACCGCCACCTTGTGCGCCACTTCGGCCACCACGGCCAGATCGTGGGTAATCATGATCAGCGCCATGTTCTGGCTTTTCTGCAGATTGACCAGCAAGTCCATGATTTGCGCCTGGATGGTGACATCCAGCGCGGTAGTGGGCTCGTCGGCAATCAGCAGCTTGGGGCTACAGGCAATGGCCATGGCGATGACCACGCGCTGGCTCATGCCGCCGGACAGCTGGTGCGGATAGGCGGCCAGACGGCTGGCTGCCGCCGGGATTTCCACCATTTCCATCAATTCCAGCGCCCGCTGCTTCAGTGCGGCACCACGCAGGCCCTGATGGATCTTCAGCACTTCCATGATCTGGTAACCCACGGTGTAGCTGGGGTTGAGCGAGGTCATCGGGTCCTGGAAGATCATGGCGATATCCTTGCCGACGATCTTGCGGCGCTCGCGCGCCGAGATGGTGAGCAAATCCTTGCCATCAAACTGCAGGGTATCCGCCACGATGCGGCCCTGCCCTTCCAGCAGGCCCATCATGGCCATCATGGTGACCGATTTGCCCGAACCGGATTCGCCGACGATGCCGACGATTTCGCCCTGCTCAACCGTAAGATCCAGCCCTTCCACCGCGCGGAAGGGATTGTGTTGCGAACCGAACTCCACCGAGAGGTTCTTGATTTCCAGCAGACTCATACTTCCCTCCTCAGGCGGCGCGCTTCAGTTTCGGATCCAGCGCATCGCGCAGGCCGTCACCCATCAGGTTGATGGCCAATACCGACAGCAAAATGGTCAGGCCCGGCAGCGACACCACCCACCAGGCGCGTTCGATGTAATCACGGGCCGAGGCCAGCATGGTGCCCCACTCCGGCGT
>NZ_JAELTZ010000101.1:0-4851 GCF_016429115.1 Aquitalea sp. ASV15
TTCCACCACCGGCAGCTCTACCCCCATGGCGGCGGGGGCGGACACGGCAGGCATCACGCTGGCGGGCAGCACATCCAGATCGATGGTGAGATAGACCATGTCCACCTGGTCGATGAAGTCCTGCACCGTACGCTGCGCATTGGCCAGGCCCGCCTGGCTGAGCGCGCTGTCCAGCAGCCACTGCACGCCCAGCTGCCCGGCACGGGCAAACAGCGCCTGGGTATTGGATGGCTCGGCCACGCCCAGACACAGGTAATGGAAGGGACGGCCAGTCGCGGCGCCGTCGGCGGCAATCTGCGCAAACGGCGTGCCGGAGGTGGCCTCGGCCGCTTCACGGATATCAAAGTGGGCGTCGAAATTGATGATGCCGATCACCTGGTCCGGGTGCGCTGCGGCGAGGCCGCGCCAGGTGCCGTAGGCGGTTTCGTGGCCACCGCCCAGCACCAGCGGAAAATGTCCGGCACGCGCCAGTTGTTCCACCGCTGCGGCCAGCCGCAGATGGGCGGCGTCCAGGTCGCCATCGGCACAGGCCACATCGCCCATATCGCACAGCGGATAAGCCTGATGCCAGGCCAGATTGGCCAGCGCCTTGCGGATGACGGCGGGGGCTGCCGCCGCGCCAACCCGGCCCTGATTGCGGCGCACGCCTTCGTCGCAGGCAAAACCGGCAATGCCGATGCCTGCTGGCAGGCCGGGGGCAAACGGGGTGGCCAGCTGGTGCCAGCGCCGTGCCAGCTCGCCTTCACCGGCGTCCACGCGGCCGGTCCACAGCTTCATGTCTGGAGTCATTGTGTTGTTTCCTTGCCCGGACGCTGGCCACGGAATACCCGTTCGGCCAGCGGGTTGACGCCGAGTCCGTAGACGATTTCGGCAGGGTGTTCGATATCCCACAGCAGCAGGTCGGCAACGTGATCCGGCGCCAGCTTGCCGTGACTATGGCCACGGCCCAGCGCCTGCGCGGCATGGCGGGTGGTGCCGGCCAGCGCTTCTTCCGGGGTCAGGCCAAACAGCACGCAGGCCTGATTCATGGCCAGCCGGATGGAAGCAAACGGGCTGGTGCCGGGGTTGAGGTCGGTGGACACCGCCATCGGTACGCCAGCTGCCCGCAGCTGTTCGACTGGCGGCTTCTGGGTTTCACGCAAAAAGTAAAATGCGCCGGGCAGCAGCACGGCCACCGTGCCGGCCACGTGCAGGGCCTCCACTCCGGCCTCATCCAGGTATTCGATATGGTCGGCCGACAGGCCGCCGAATTCGGCCACCAATGCTGCACCATGCAGATTGGACAGCTGCTCGACATGGCCCTTCACCCGCAGGCCGTGCTGCTGGGCGGCTTCGAATACGCGGCGGGTTTGCGCCGGGGAAAAACCCACGCTTTCGCAGAACACATCCACCGCCTCGGCCAGTTGTTCCACCGCCACCGCCGGCAGAATGTCGCGGATGACATGCTCGATATAGCCATCGGCATTGCCGGCGAACTCCGGCGGCAGCGCATGGGCCGACAGCAAGGTGGGCGACACTTCCACCGGCTGGCTGGCCGCCAGCTGGCGGGCCACGCGCAACTGCTTCAGCTCGTCGGCCAGGTTCAGGCCATAGCCGGATTTCATTTCAACGGTGGTCACCCCTTCGGCCATCAGCGCCTGCAGGCGCGGCAGGCTGGCGGCCGCCAGTGCTGCCTCGTCCAGTTCGCGGGTGGCACGCACGGTGGAGACAATGCCGCCACCTTCGGCGGCGATCTGCTGGTACGGCACACCCTGCAGCCGCTTTTCCCACTCGGCCGCGCGGTTGCCGCCATACACCAGGTGGGTGTGACAGTCGATAAAGCCGGGGGTGATCCAGCGCCCGGCCACGTCCACCACCTCGCCGTCAAAGCTGGCCGGGTTCAACTGAGCTTGCGGCAGGATGGCGGCAATACGGCCCTGCTCCACCACCAGCGCGTGCTGGTGCAGCGCGCCATAGGGCGCGGCATGCTGCCTGTCCATGGTGGCCAGCCGGGCATTGAGCCACAGGCTGCGCGGGCTATCGTGTGTGAGGGTCATGTCTGCTCCTGAATTTGTATATACAAATAAACCGGATACGAAACCATGTCAACCGCAACCTGAGGTACTCACCAAACAAATATCATGCAAATTATCAATAAATTCAATGTTTTAATGAAATAAAAAAGGGAGCCAGCGGCTCCCTTGGTGCGTCATAAATCCAACAGTATTTGTATAGTCAATTATTTATCAGGCCGTGGCTCAGCTATCCACCCAGTTGACCCAACCGTAATGCCAGGTCAGCAGCACGATGATGCCGAACACGATGCGATACCAGGCAAACAACATGAAGCTGTGGCTGGAGATGAAGCGCAGCAGCCAGCGCACACAGAAAAAGGCCGAAACAAAGGAAAACAGCAGGCCCACCGCCCAGATGCCCAGATCATCCACCGCCAGCAGCGCCCGGTCTTTATAGAGGGAATACAGGGAGGCGATGATCAGCGTGGGAATGGCCAGAAAAAAGGAAAACTCGGTGGCCGCCTTGCGCGACAGGCCGAACAGCATGCCGCCGATGATGGTGGCACCAGAGCGCGAAGTACCCGGCACCAACGCAAAAGCCTGGGCGCAGCCTACCTTGAGCGCGTCCAGCGGCGTCATTTCCTCTACCGTCTGCACGCGAATAGTGTGCTGGCGGCGCTCGGCCCACATGATGACCAGCGCACCGATGATGAACATGCTGGCCACCACCGGCGCGTTGAACAGATGAGCCTTGATGGCCTTGCTGAACAGAAAGCCCAGTGCCGCGGCCGGGCAGAAGGCAATGGCCAGGTTGAGGATGAAGCGCTGCGCAGCGCGGTCATGCCGGGCGCCGGCCAGTACGCTGGCAATGCGGGCACGGTATTCCCAGATCACCGCCAGGATGGCGCCGGACTGGATGACGATTTCAAACAGCTTGCCGCGCTCGTCGTTGAACTTGAGCAATTCGCCGGCCAGGATCAGGTGGCCGGTGGAGGAAATGGGCAGGAATTCGGTCAGCCCCTCGACGATGCCGAGGATGGCCGCCTTGAGTAGTAGCAGGGTATCCATGATGTTGTTGTCAGTGTTGGCAGTTGGGAAAACGCAGAGCGCAGGTGTGCGCTGACAGCATAGCCGAACTGAGTGACAGAATCACGGCAGCAGATCGGGGCCATGTGGTGCAAAGCACCGGGCCAGCCCGGTCAAGCAGGCAGTTTATTTCTTGACCCGGCTTTGCGAGCGCAGTTTGTAGCGGCCGCCGGGGTGGACCAGCCGGGCAAAGGTGACCAGATTCTTGTAGGACCAGGTACGCCGCAACACCAGCAGGCAGGGTTCGCCGGCGCTGATGTCCAGCATGGCCAGCTCGCGCGCATCGGGCAACACCGCCTCCACCGTGTGTTCGATATCGGTCAGCGGGCAGCTCTCCATCAGGTATTCATTAGGCGTGCGCCGGCTGAAATCCTGCAGGATATAGTCCGGCGCCCAGGCCGGATTGACGTAACGGTCCTCCAGCTGGATGGGCAGGCCGTCCTCGCGGTGCACCAGGATGGAATGGAATACCGGCGTGCCCACCTTCACCCCCAGCTGCAGGGCGATTTCCTCGCCGGCGGAGATGGTTTCCAGCTGGTGCACGTCGGCGCTGTGGGTATGGCCGCGTGCTTCCACTTCCGCGGCAATATTGTTGATGTCCAGCAGCGGCGATTCCGCCTTGCGTTCCGCCACATAGGTGCCGTCACCGGCAAAGCGCAGCAGGATGCCGGCTTCGGCCAGATCGCGCACCGCCTTGTTCACCGTCATGCGCGACACGGAAAACTGCCTGGCCAGCTCCAGCTCCGGCGGTATCTTGTTACCCGGCAGGAATTCCTTCTTGCGAATGCCTTCCAGAATGTATTCCTTGATGCGCAGATAGCGCGGTTGAGCTGTGGCAGACACCTTGTTTTCCATGAAGTCGGAGGATGATGGATTCTAGACTGCGGTGGCCGGGCAAAGACTGATCCAGCGCAGACCACCGTGCGCTAGCATGCCCTGTTCCCACCGCCCTGACCAGAGCATTGCCCGCATCCGCGTCGCTGCGCCACAGATCAGGGCGCGCCATTGCGCTATGATCATCCCATTTTCCTGCCAACGAGAAGCCATATGGCCATGAACCTGCCCGCCGGTGCCCGGCTGATTGCCCTGGGCAACGATGTCACCCTGTTGCAGCTGGACAGCGGTAGCTGCAGCGCCACCCTGTCCCTGCTGGGTGGCCAATTGCTGTCTTTCCAGCCTTATGGTCAGCAACCCTGGCTGTATATGTCGCCACAAGCGCTACTGCAAGCCGGCAAGGCCATCCGCGGCGGCGTGCCGGTATGCTGGCCGTGGTTTGGTCCGCACCCCGCGGATGACGGCGCCCCGGCCCACGGCGTGGCCCGCCAGCAGTTATGGACATTGCTGGCCGTACTGCGCGAAGGCGATGCGTTTCACGTGAAACTACAAGGCCCGGACTGGCAGGGCCTGGCTGTCGTTCTCGAGTACACCCTGTCCGACCACATCGACATCAGCCTGCACACCCGTAACGACAGCACGCAGGAGCAAACCTTCAGCGCCGCCTTGCACAGCTATCTGGCGGTCGGCGACAGCCGGCGCATCCGCCTGCACGGGCTGGAGGGGGCGGTGTGCGAAGACAAGGTCGGCCGCCGTTACAGCCGGCTGCCGGCACAGGCGCTGACATTGCAGGGCGAATTCGATGCCATTGTCTACAGCGAGGCCGACGTGCTGCTGGAAGACCCGCAATGGCAGCGCCGCCTGCGCATCAGCCGCAGCGGATCGGCCAGCGTGGTGGTGTGGAATCCCTGGCAGGACAAGGCCGCACGCCTTGCCG
>NZ_JAELTZ010000102.1:0-4692 GCF_016429115.1 Aquitalea sp. ASV15
GTACCGCACCGGCATCCACCGATGCCAGCTGATCGCGGTCGCCCAGCAGAATCAGCCGGGCCTGCGCCGGCAGGGCTTCCAGCAGACGGGCCATCAGCGCCAGATCGATCATCGAGGCTTCGTCCACCACCAGTACGTCCAGCGGCAGCGGCTGGCCGGCGTGATAGCGTGGCTGCGCGGCTCCCGGCCGCAAACCCAGCAGCCGATGCAGGGTCTGCGCCTGTTGCGGCAGCTGGGCCCGTACGCTGTCCGCGACTGGCAGGCTGTCGCGGGCATTGCGTACCGATTCGCTCAGGCGGGCGGCGGCCTTGCCGGTCGGTGCCGCCATGACCATGACCTGCGGCCGCTCCGCCAGCATGGCCAGCATGGCCAGCAAGCGCACCACCGTGGTGGTTTTGCCGGTGCCTGGCCCACCAGACACCACCAGCAGGCGCTGGCGGGCTGCCAAGGCTGCCGCCAGCTTTTGCCGGTCGGGCTGCCCGGCCGGCAGCGCCGGAAACAGCTGGTGCAGCACCGGCGCCAGCGTGCTGGCCGGCAGCGGCCGCTGGTCGGCCGCCAGCTGTGCCAGCTTGCGGGCCAGGCTCTGTTCGTCAAACCAGTGGCGGGCGAAATACAGTCGCCCGGCCGCATCCAGAATCAGCGGGGCGTAGCTGCCAGGCGCCCCCAGCACCGGGGAAGCCTGCAACAGCCGGCGCTCTGGCCGGTGGGCAATGGGCAGGCAGACATGGCCGGCCTGATTGGCCGCCGCCAGCTCGCTGACCAGCGCCAGCGTGCTGTCATCCAGTGCCGGATCCAGCCGCAACAGCAGCTGGGACAGTTGCTGTGGTAACAGTGGCGCAGTGAGCGCCGGGGAAGAATCGCTCATCCGCGGGATTTCTGGAAAATGGCCTTGAGTTTGCCACTGGCCTGCAACTGGCTGATGGCGCGGTTGAGTGCGGGCAGCCACTGGCGGAATTGCGGGTGCAGGCGCAGCATGACCGGCTGTGAGCTGATCAGGCCGCCCGGTTCGCAACGCAGCTCCTCCGGGGCCAGCATCAGCCGTTCGATCTGGCGACGCTCCAGCACCACGGCCTGCAGCCGGCCCAGGCGTAATTTGCTGAGGACTTCGTTTTCGCTCTGCGACATTTCATAGTGCACGCCGTGGCGGGCGAATTCGGTTTCAAAGGCACTGAGCGGCTGTCCCTGCAGCAGGCCGATGGTCTGGCCGTGCAGCTCGTCCAGCGAGCGCCCGCTGCGGCCATTATTGATGCGGCCACACAGCTGGTAATCCAGGGTGCCGATGGGCAGGGTGTAAAAACCGCCCACCGGCGACAGGCTGCGCCAGGCCGGATTGACGCCGACTTCCACATCCAGCCGGGCGACTTCGAACAGCTGCTGGATACGCAGCGCCGGGTAGTACTCGATATCGAAACGCACCCCGCTGAGTTTGCCGATCTGCTCCAGCGCCTCGCGATAGATGCCGGCCATCGGGCTGTCCGGGGTGAAGTTGTAAGGGCCGGCATTATCCACCACCACCCCTGCACGCAGGGTGATGTCAGCTGCCTGCGCCGGCAACAGCCACAGACAGCAGCACAACAGCAGGAAACTACGCACCCAACCTGGCCTCCAGCGCGGCGCAAATGGTGCTGAGCACCTTGATGCGCGCATAGTATTTGTTATTGGCTTCCACCAGCGTCCACGGCACCTTGCTGGTGCTGGTGCGATCGACCATATCGCTGACCGCCAGCTTGTAGGCATTCCACTTTTCACGGTTGCGCCAGTCCTCCTCGGTAATCTTGAAGCGCTTGAAGCCGGTTTCCTCGCGCAGCTTGAAACGCGCCATCTGTTCCTCGTTGCTGATGGCCAGCCAGAATTTCAGCACCACCGCCCCGTTTTCGCTCAGCTGGTGCTCGAAGTCGTTGATTTCATAATAGGCACGCATCCAGTCGTGTTCCTGGGCGAAGCCTTCCACCCGCTCCACCAGCACGCGGCCATACCAGGTGCGGTCGAAGATGGTGATGCCGCCCTTGCCCGGCACCTGGCGCCAGAAACGCCACAGCCAGGGTTTGACGCGCTCTTCCTCGGTGGGGGCGGCCACCGGCACCACGCGGTAGCTGCGCGCATCCAGTGCCTGGGTGATGCGGCGGATGGTGCCGCCCTTGCCGGCGGCGTCATTGCCTTCGAAGGCCAGTACCAGCGAATGGTTCTTGAAACGCTCGTCGCGGGTCAGCTTGCTCAGGCGGCCCTGCAGTTCGGCCAGCCGGGTCTTGTACTCGGCCTTGTCCATTTTCTGGTCCAGCTGCAGGGTGTCCAGAATGACCTTGTCGTCGATGGGGGCCAGCAGCGGCGGGGCCTCCGACACATCCACCGCGGTACCGTGCTGGTTGATGCGGTTGCGGATGGCCTTGAGAATGGTCTGACCCACCGTCAGGCTGCGGAAATTGGCATCCTCGCCATCCACCACGATCCATGGCGCATAGGCGGTATTGGTCAGGCGGATCATGTGTTCGCCGTATTTGCGGATGGTGTCGTAGCGCTCCATATTGGCCTTGTCATCCGCCGTCACGCGCCAGCGGGTGGCCGGATCCTTTTCCAGCTCTTTCAGCCGCTTGCGCTGCTTGTCCTTGGTCAGGTGAAACCAGAACTTGAGGATGAGCGCGCCATCCTGGCTGATCATGCGCTCCAGCCGCATGATGTCGAAGATTTCACGGTCGAAGGCGTCGTGGTCGATCTCATCGTAGACACGGTCGAACAGGGCATCGGAATAATAAGAGCCAAAAAACATGCCGATGCGGCCTTTCGCCGGCAGCTTTTGCCAGTAGCGCCACATCCAGGGCCGGGCACGTTCTTCGTCATTGGCACTGGCAAAGGCCACGGTGTCGATCAGCCGCGGGTCCAGCCATTCGTTGATCAGGTTCATGGTTTCGCCACGGCCGGCACCGTCAAAGCCGTGGATCAGGATCAGCACCGGGAAATCGGCCTTTTCCTTCAGGTCGTACTGCACGTCCAGCAAGGCCTCGCGCAGTAGCGGCACTTGCTCGCGATAGCTCTCTTTGCTGATGCTGTGGCCGATTTCTGCCGATTCAAACATTCCCTTCTCCCGTGATGAACTGCTGTTATGGCTGCTGGTGCATTTTTTCCTGCAACACGGCCTTATTCATGGAATAAATTCTCAAAAACCATCTGCGCCACGGCATCAGCTGCCGGTATCACGCGCACAATCTGCCACGCGGCTTCCGCCACACTGGCGTGGTGCATAGTCTACGCCATGCCATTGGCAAGGCAATGATAGATGCAGTCAGCGCAACAAGCCATCCAGCTCGGCAAGCAGGCCCTGCGCCGGCTGGTCCTGCCAGATGCCCATGCCGGCGCTGCCCATGCCGCGCAGGTAGAGGTAGCGCACACCGCCAAAGCAGCTGGCGAAATCCCGCCCGCGCGCCTTGAAATAGCGCTGCAGCGCCACGCAGTAAATCAGGTATTGCAGATAGTAGTGCTCGCGCGCCACCGACTGCAGCAGCTGCTCGGGGGCATAGTCGGTGGCCTGCTCGCCCAGGTGATTGGACTTGTAGTCCACCAGATACACCAGCCCGTCGGCCTCGAACACCAGATCGACAAAGCCCTTGAGATAGCCGCGCACGGTGCGGAAATCCAGCCCGGCGGCGGCCGTGCGCAAAGGCTGGGCCAGACCGTGCGCCGGATCGCTCAGCACGCGGCGCAAGGCGCTCACATCCAGCTGCTGCACCGGCAGGGTGAATTCCATTTCCACCAGTTTGCGCCCGGCAGGCACCCCGGCAAGCCGCACGCCGGGGGCCAGCTCGGCATCCAGTGTCTGGCGCAGCAGCTGCAGGGCCGCCGGCTGCCAGCTGTCGGCAAAACCGTGACGGCGCAGCTGCTGTGCCACCACCGGCTGCAACTGGGCATCGCTCATGCCGAAATCGATGTTTTCAAACATGGCATGCAGGCAGGTACCGGCCCGCGCCCCGCGAGGAAAGGCAAACGGGCTGTCGCTGGCCAGCAGCTCGCCGCGCTCTGCCGACGGCACCGGCAGGCCGCCGTCGTGATCCGGCCGCTCATTGGCCTTGCTGCTGCGGCCATGGGTGAGCGAGGTAAAACTGGCCACCCGCCACGGGCTGTAAACCGGCCGCTGAAACAGGCGCGCACTATAGTCCTGCCGCGCGCCCTGCGCCAGAGGCAAGGGATTCAGCCCGCCCTCCAGCGGACGCAGCCGCAAGGCGGCCGGCAAGCGGCCGGCCAGTGCGGCCAGTTGCTGCTCCAGCACGGCCGGGCTGAATTCCAGCTCGCGCAGGCTGGGCAGATCCGGGCAATCCGTGGCATGCAGCAGCCAGGACAGCGCCGCCGTCTGCATGTCCTTGACCCAGCCCCAGGCCAGGTACTGGCGGTGCTGGGCGCGGGTCAGTGCCACATAGAGCAGGCGCAGCTTTTCCGCCAGCATTTCGCTGCCGGCCTGCTGGCGCACGGCGGCATCGGCCAGCACATCCGGGCTGAGCATGGCCTGCCCGGCTGCGCGGTAACGCCAGAAGCTGGTATTGCGCCGCTCCAGTGCGCCATCCCACAGATAGGGGCAGAACACGATGGGGTATTGCAGCCCCTTGGAGGTATGGATGGTGACGATCTTCACCAGCGCGGCATCGCTTTCCAGCCGCAGCATGGCTTCCTCGCCGCCAGCCGGGCTGGCCACCCTGCCCTCCAGCC
>NZ_JAELTZ010000103.1:0-4506 GCF_016429115.1 Aquitalea sp. ASV15
GGTGCAGGACTTCATCGACCAGGTGGACATGGTCTATCTCACCATCGATCTGGATGTGCTGCCCGCCAGCGTGATGCCTGCCGTGTCCGCCCCCGCCGCCATGGGGGTAGAGCTGCCGGTGGTGGAAGCACTGGTCACTGCCATTGCCGCCAGCGGCAAGCTGGCCGGGGCCGATCTGGTAGAGCTGAACCCGCAATTTGATATCGACAGCCACGGCGCGAAGACGGCGGCCCGGCTGGCGTGGAGTATTACCCGTCATCTGGTCAAGAACCGCTGACAAAACCGCGTAGCGAACCCGGGCCAAGGCGGCGCAACGCTGGAGCGGGGGTTTTGTCAGCGGTTCCCGGTAAGGAATTCAGGGCAGTTGCCCGCCAACATGGCAGTACCAAGGAGACAGCAATGAGCGCAGCACAACAAGACAGCCGTTTCGACCCGACCCGTGTGATCCGCGCCCCGCGCGGCACCGAACTTTCCTGCAAAAGCTGGCTGACCGAAGCCGTCTACCGCATGATCCAGAACAATCTGGACCCGGAAGTGGCCGAGCACCCGCAAAGCCTGGTGGTATATGGCGGCATCGGCCGCGCCGCCCGCAACTGGGAATGTTTCGACACCATCCTGGACGTGCTCAAGCGTCTGGAAGACGACCAGACCCTGCTGATCCAGTCCGGCAAGCCGGTGGGCGTGTTCAACACCCACGCCGATGCGCCGCGTGTGCTGATTGCCAACTCCAACCTGGTACCGCACTGGGCCAACTGGGAACACTTCAACGAGCTGGATAAAAAAGGCCTGATGATGTACGGCCAGATGACTGCCGGCTCCTGGATCTACATCGGCTCGCAAGGCATCGTGCAGGGGACTTACGAAACCTTCTTTGCCGTGGCCAACCAGCACTTTGACGGCAAGCCGCAAGGCCGCTGGATCCTGACCGGTGGTCTGGGTGGCATGGGTGGCGCCCAGCCGCTGGCCGCCACCATGGCCGGTTTCAGCATGATTGCCGTGGAATGTGATGAAACCCGCATCGACTTCCGCCTGAAAACCCGTTACGTGGACCGCAAGGCCACTACCCTGGACGAGGCGCTGGCCATCATCGAAGACGCCAAACAAAGCGGCAAGGCGGTATCCGTCGGCCTGCTGGGCAATGCCGCCGACGTGTTCACCGAGCTGGTGAACCGTGGCATCACCCCGGATGTGGTGACCGACCAGACCTCCGCGCACGACCCGGTGCACGGCTATCTGCCGCAAGGCTGGACGGTAGAACAATGGCGCGCCAAGCAAAAGACCGACGCCGCTGAAATCACTGCCGCCGCCAAGAAGTCCATGGCCGTGCAGGTGCGCGCCATGCTGACCCTGCAACAGCGCGGTGCCGCCACGCTGGACTACGGTAACAACATCCGCCAGATGGCGCTGGAAGAGGGCGTGCAGAATGCCTTTGACTTCCCCGGCTTTGTCCCGGCCTATGTACGCCCGCTGTTCTGCGAAGGCATCGGCCCCTTCCGCTGGGTGGCACTGTCCGGCGACCCGGAAGACATCTACAAGACCGACGCCAAGGTGAAGGAACTGATTCCGGATGACCCGCACCTGCACAACTGGCTGGACATGGCACGTGAGCGCATCAGCTTCCAGGGCTTGCCGGCACGTATCTGCTGGGTGGGCCTGAAAGACCGCGCCCGTCTGGGTGCAGCCTTCAACGAAATGGTGAAGAATGGCGAACTCAAGGCGCCGATCGTGATCGGCCGCGACCATCTGGACTCCGGCTCGGTAGCTTCGCCCAACCGCGAAACCGAATCCATGCTGGATGGCTCCGACGCTGTGTCCGACTGGCCGCTGCTCAATGCCCTGCTGAATACCGCTGGCGGTGCCACCTGGGTGTCCTTGCACCACGGTGGTGGCGTGGGCATGGGCTTCTCGCAGCATTCCGGCGTGGTGATTGTGTGTGATGGTACGGACGAAGCCGCCAAGCGCGTGGGCCGCGTACTGCGCAACGACCCGGGCACCGGTGTGATGCGTCATGCCGATGCCGGTTACGACATCGCCAAAAATTGTGCACGGGAGCAGGGCCTGGACCTGCCGATGCTCAAGTAAGCCGGGTAGAGCATGCCCGATCCAGCGTTGCGCCTCCTTGCCGTACTCCGTGTACTGTCTGCGTCGGCGCGCCTTGACTGGGGCATTCTCTGTGCAGAAATCACGTCATCAGCGTTATTGCCCTGCCATCGGCGGCAGGGCAGGCGCTAAAACAAGAACATATCCGGCCCAGCCTGCGTGCATGCGGCGAGCTGACAATCAATAGAGACTGAAACCATGAGCATTCTGAATATCGTACCGGGCCAACTGACGCTGGCCGACCTGCGCCGCGTTTCACGTGAAACCGGCCTCAAGCTGCAACTGGACCCGTCCTGCCACGCCGGCATCGACGCCTCCGCCGCCACCGTGGCACGCGTGCTGTCCGAAGGCCGCACCGCCTACGGCATCAACACCGGCTTTGGCCTGCTGGCCAATACCCGCATTGCACCGGACGAGCTGGAACTGCTGCAACGCTCCATCGTGCTGTCGCACGCCGCCGGTATTGGCGCGCCGATGGACGATTCCACCGTGCGGCTGGTGATGGCACTGAAAATCAACTCGCTGGCGCGTGGTTTCTCCGGCATCCGCCGTCAGGTGATCGAAGCGCTGGTCACGCTGTTCAACCACGGCATCTACCCGGTGATTCCGCAAAAGGGTTCGGTGGGCGCCTCCGGCGACCTGGCCCCGCTGTCGCACATGAGCGCGGTGTTGATTGGCGAGGGCGAAGCCTTCGTCAACGGCCAGCGCGTCCATGGCCGTGAAGCCATGCAGGCGGCTGGTCTGGAACCCATCACCCTGGCCCCGAAAGAGGGCCTGGCCCTGCTCAACGGCACCCAGGCTTCCACCGCCTTTGCGCTGGAAGGCCTGTTCGCAGCGGAAGACCTGTTTGCCTCTGCCGTGGTGGCCGGCTCGATGTCGGTGGAAGCCGCGCAGGGCAGCCGCACCCCGTTTGATGCGCGCATCCACGCCGTGCGCGGCCATGCCGGCCAGATCGACGCCGCCAGCGCCTACCGCGCGCTGCTGGAACACAGCGAAATCGAACACTCGCACGAAAACTGCGGCAAGGTGCAGGACCCGTACAGCCTGCGCTGCCAGCCGCAGGTGATGGGTGCCTGCCTGACGCAGATCCGCCACTCCGCCAGCGTGCTGCAAGTGGAAGCCAACTCGGTATCGGACAACCCGCTGGTGTTTGCCGACGACAACGACATCCTGTCCGGCGGCAATTTCCACGCCGAGCCGGTGGCCTTTGCCGCCGATAACCTGGCGCTGGCGCTAGCGGAAATCGGCTCGCTGTCCGAACGCCGCATGGCCTTGCTGATCGACAGCAACCTGTCCAAGCTGCCGCCCTTCCTGGTGAATAACGGCGGGGTGAACTCCGGCTTCATGATTGCCCAGGTCACCGGTGCGGCGCTGGCTTCGGAAAACAAATCGCTGGCGCACCCGGCTTCGGTGGACAGCCTGCCGACCTCGGCCAACCAGGAAGACCACGTATCGATGGCCACCTTTGCCGGTCGCCGTCTGCGCGACATGGCGGGCAATACCGCCGGCATTCTGGCGGTGGAACTGCTGGCCGCCTGCCAGGGCGTGGACTTCCGCGCCCCGCACAAGGCCAGCGCCAAGCTGGAAGAAGCCAAGGCCGAACTGCGTGCGCAAGTGCCGTTCTACGACAAGGACCGCTACTTCGCACCGGATATCGAGAAGGCAGCCACGCTGGTGGCCAGCGGTAGCTACAACCGCTTTGTAGCGGCTGGCTTGCTGCCCTCTTTGTAAGCAGGCACTCAGTCAGGGATTTGGCCCGGCACCCTCATGGTGACCGGGCTTTTTTGCGTGTGCTGGTTTACAGCAGAAAGTAGCCCAGCACGCCGGCCAGTAGCAGTGCAGGCAGGGAATACAGATGAAAACGCAGCCAGATGCCGCGCTCTCCCGCCATGCGCAGGGCGATCAGGTTGGCCAGCGAGCCCAGCACGCAGCCAAAGCCGCCGGCATTCACCGCATAGGCCAGCACCTTGTAGGCGCTGCTGTATTTCACCAGCAGGATGGTGGCGGGCACATTGCTGATCAGCTGTGAGCCTAGCAGGGCGGTCAGGTATAAGCCTGTGGTGTCCAGCCCGGCCACGGCATCGGTCCAGTGGCGTACCAGCGGCAGCTGGGTGAGCAGGCGGATATCGACAAACATCAGCATGAACACGGCCAGCAGGCTCCAGTCCACCGCCAGCAACAGGGCCGGGCGCAACAGGGCGATGCCAGCCAGCACCGCAACCAGCCCCCACAAGCCATGGCCGGATTCCAGCGCCACGATAAAACCGCCATACAACATGGCGCAGCTCCAAAGCAGCTGTGGCTGATAGCCGCTGGCGTCGTCGTGCAACTCGGCATGAAGGCGCTGGCCGGGAAACGCCAGTGCCGTGGCCAGTAACAGCAGCGCCATGCTGCCCAGTGCCAGCG
>NZ_JAELTZ010000104.1:0-3670 GCF_016429115.1 Aquitalea sp. ASV15
AAGGCGGCATCACGCTTGCCCAGGCCGATGATGGCGCGGCCGCTTTCCGGAATCGATTGCACATAGGCCCACAATTGCAGTGCCGGCTGCAGGGTGCGGCCCATTTCACGGGCCACCGGGTTATGGCTCTGGATGCGTTGTTCGGCATGCAGATAGATGCCGACATCGTGGGTGAGATAACAGCCGGGGCGTAGCAACACCTGCAGGGGCTGGCCCAGATCAAGGCCGGAGAACTCGTCGGCCACCACGTCGTACCAGGCCGAGCCGGCACCGCTGAGCAGGATCTTCTCTTCGCGGAACAGCTTGCGGGCTGCATGCTCGCGGGTGCGTGCCACCACCTTGCGCAGGAAGGCGCGGATATCCTCTTCCTGCTGCAGCACGCCTTCGTAGATTTCCACACCGATCAGGCTGAGCGATTGTGGCCAGCGGGCAATGGCAGCCAGCACTTCATTTTCCTGCTGCGGTGTGCGCACCCCGGTACGGCCGCCTTCCACGCCGTATTCCAGCAGGATGCGCAAAGTTTGCCCGTTCTGGGCAAAGAACTGCCCTAGCGCATCGACATTGGCAGCGGAGTCGACAATGCAGCAGAAGCTGAAGTCGGGGTCTGCCTGTTGCAGGCGCGCGATGATGGCCATATTGGCCTTGCCCACCAGCTGGTTGGCCAGCAGGAAGCGGCGGATGCCATGCTGATAGGCTGCCTGCACCTGCGGGGCGGTGGCCAGGGTGATGCCCCAGGCGCCATGCGCCAGCTGCATGTGGAACAGCTGGGGGCTCATGGTGGTTTTGCCGTGCGGCGCCAGTTCCACGCCGTAACGCTGCATGAATTGCTGCATCCATTGCAGATTGTGTTCGATACGGCTTTGCCGCAGTAGTGCCACCGGCAAGCTGACATCCTCGCGCAGGATGTTCCAGCCCAGTTGGGCTACCTGTTGCAGAGTGCAGGAAGCGGGGCTGGCACCCAGTCCCTTGGTCGCCCGGTTCAGCATGTGTGCTGCGTGTTCCTGTTGCGCCATGGCCATCTCCTCATATGATTATTTTGAAAAAAATTATCAAAAAATGTAAAAACATTCATTAATTTTGAAAATTTATTTCAGCTAAGCCAGGAAACCCCTGTCTTTAGGTCAGGTTAAGTGCGGCATTATTGCGACACGATCCGGCTGACTTTCCGGCAAGTCGGTTCGGCTGGCATCTGACCTAAAGGATGTACCGTGCCGCCCTTCACGGCAGGTGTGGCAGCTGCTTGCGTCGGGGGGAAAGGGCCAGGCGTGGCGGGGGTAAGCGCTAAGTCAGCGGAAAGGCGAGGCTATTTTGCTGTCAAGGTCTGGCGAACAACGGTCGTGGCTGGGGCGGACGGCTGCGGGCAGCCGGGCTGTTGCCGGCATCCGCCGCGGAAATGACGCAGCAGATGGGCAGGTGCGGACCGGCAGGGCCCGGTCGGGAGGGGGCAGGCATGGCGGCGGGCTGGGCTGGCAGCCCGCCTGAAGGCGGGCTTGTTTCAGTGACTGATCAGGCTGGCGACCTTGGTGGTGATGATGTCCACCGCCGGATCGTTGGCGCCGTGGGGCAGTATCACATCGGCAAAGCGTTTGGTCGGCTCGATGAACTGGTTGTGCATGGGGCGCACGGTAGCCAGGTAGTGTTCGATCACATGGTCGGCACTGCGCCCGCGCTCGCGGATGTCGCGCTGCAGGCGGCGAATGAAGCGTACATCCGGATCGGTGTCGACGAAGATCTTCAGCGACATCATGTCGCGCAGCGCGGCATCGTACAGCGGAAACAGCCCTTCGATGACGATGACCGGTGCGGGGTTGACGCGGATGGTGTCGCTGGCGCGGGTATGGTGGGTGAAGTCGTAGACCGGCATGTCGATGGGGCGGCCGGCCAGCAACTCTTCGATCTGTTCGATCAGCAAGGGCCAGTCGAAGGCATGCGGGTGGTCGTAATTGGTGGCGAGGCGCTGTTCGAAGGTCAGGTGGGCCTGATCGCGGTAGTAATAGTCCTGCACGATGACGGCCGCCATGCCGGGACCGACGGTTTCCAGCACCTTGGCGGTGACCGTGGTCTTGCCGCTGCCGCTGCCGCCGGCAACGCCGATAATGAACGGGGTAGTCATGCTGTAAGCCTCTTGACGCAATAACGCATAAAAAAACGCGCCATTTTAATGAGTTATGGCGCGTTGTTCCATCAGGATTGCGGTATTTATTTGCCGGAGGCGGACGCCTGTTCTTCCTGCTGCGCCGCGGCCAGCCATTCCTGCATGGCGGGTAGCTGCTGCATGTGGGCGGCGTAGGCGGCGGCATGGCCGTGCAGGGGCACATGGTAGCTGCGGAAACGCCATACCACCGGTGCGAAAAAGGCGTCGGCAATGCTGAACTGGCCAAACAGGAAGGGACCGTTGCCCTGGTGTTGCTGGCGCAGGTTTTCCCACAGGCTGGTGATGCGGGCAATGTCGGCCTGGGCCGCTGCGCCCGGTGTGCTGGCCGGGAAGTCGCCACAGACATTCATCGGCAATGCGCTGCGCAGGGCGGCAAAGCCGGCGTGCATTTCTGCCACTACGGCACGGGCGATGGCGCGGGTGGCGGCATCATCCGGCCACAGCCCGGCAGCGGGAAAACATTCGGCCAGATATTCGCAGATGGCCAGGCTGTCACCGATGCGCAGCTGCTGGTCGATCAGCAGCGGCACCTTGCCGGCCGGGTTGCAGACGAGGATGCGTGCCTTGCAGTCGCTGGCCGTCAGGTCGATATGCTTTTCCTCGAAAGGCTCGTTCAGCATTTTCAGCACCAGCCAGGGGCGCAGCGACCAGGAAGACAGATTCTTGTTGCCGATGATCAGGGTAAACATGGGGCAGGCTCCGAGACCGCGCAGCGGGTGCTGGCGAGAGTAGCAAAGATTGTGAACAATCTTATAACAGCCTGTCGGCTCCGGCCAGCATCGCCCGTTTTTTAAGCAGCGGAAAGCACAACGCCCTGCAGGGCAGGGCGTCGACATGGCGGGGATGATGCTTGCTGCCACCAGACAGACCGGGCAAACAGCGTCACCGCAGTCAGCCGCCGCAGTAGGGCAAGGCGGCGCAAGGGGGGCGGGGCTTTTATTCGGCTTCGTCTATCCAGGCTTGCTGGATGGCTTCCAGCACCCGCTCGCCGCCACGGCTGTGATCGTCGTCGAAGTCCGGCAGGGCAACCACCCAGTTGTGCAGGTCGACAAAACGCACGGTCTTGGGGTCGATGTCGGGATGGGCCTCGACCAGTTCGATGGCGATGTCGTTAACGTCGGTCCATTTCATCTTGTTCTCCTAGCTTGTGCGCTAGCGCATCCAGCCCGGCGAACGGGCGGATGAAGCAGTCTTAATGGTGTTCGCGCGCGTGATTGATGGTGTAGCGCGGAATTTCCACTACCAGGTCTTCCTCGCCGATCACCGCCTGGCAGGACAGGCGGGACTGCGCTTCCAGCCCCCAGGCCTTGTCCAGCATGTCTTCTTCCAGCTCGTCCGCTTCATTCAGCGAATCAAAGCCTTCGCGTACGATGCAGTGACAGGTGGTGCAGGCACAGGACAGCTCGCAGGCATGTTCGATTTCAATATCGTGTTCCAGCAACACCTCGCAGATGTTTTTGCCGGTTTCGGCGTTGTCGATCACTGCGCCTTCGGGGCAGAGGTCGGCGTGGGGCA
>NZ_JAELTZ010000105.1:0-3666 GCF_016429115.1 Aquitalea sp. ASV15
GGTGGCCATCGACCCGCAAAGCGGCGGCGTGCTGGCCTTTCTGTCCAAGCCGGGCTTCGACCCCAATCTGTTCATCGACGGTATCGACAGCCAAAGCTGGGCCGCGCTCAACAACGACTGGCAAAAGCCGATGATCAACCGCGCCCTGCGCGGCACCTATCCGCCCGGCTCCACCTTCAAGCCCTTCATGTCGATGGCGGCGCTGGAAACCCACTCCATCGG
Organism: Aquitalea sp. ASV15; assembly: GCF_016429115.1. Taxonomy (NCBI): domain Bacteria; kingdom Pseudomonadati; phylum Pseudomonadota; class Betaproteobacteria; order Neisseriales; family Chromobacteriaceae; genus Aquitalea; species Aquitalea sp. ASV15. The sequence continues at coordinate 223 of NZ_JAELTZ010000105.1, forward strand.
CATGCACGATATCCGCCCGGCACCCGCCTTCTTTACCCTGCCCGGCTCCAGCCACCAGTTCCGCGACAGCAACAAGAACGGCAACGGCTCGGCCAATCTGGCTAAGGCCATCCAGGTGTCCAGTGATACCTTTTTCTACAAGCTGGCCTGGGATATGGGCATCGACAAGATCGCCCCCACCGTCGGCCAGTTTGGCCTGGGCCGCCCCACCGGCATCGATCTGGACGGCGAGGCCAGTGGCGTGCTGCCGACCAAGGAATGGAAGGCCAAGCGCTTTGCCCGTTACAAGGAAGAATACCGCCGCTGGTATCCGGCCGATGTGGTGAGCATCGGCATCGGCCAGGGCTTCAACGCCTATACCCCGCTGCAAATGGCCAATGCGGTGGCCATCCTGGCCAATGACGGCGTGGCCTACAAGCCGCACCTGGTACAGGAAGTGGTGGACGCCAAGAGCGGCAAGAGCCGGCTGGTCGAAGCCAAGCCGGATCGCATCCTGCCCTTCAAGCAGGAAAACTTCGAATATGTGAAATCCGCCATGCAATCGGTGCTGAAACCGGGCGGTACCGCCTGGCGGCTGGGTATCGGCCTGCCCTATACCATGGCCGGCAAGACCGGTACTGCCCAGGTGGTGGCCATCAAGCAGGGGGCCAAGTACAACGCCTCTGCCCTGGCCGAGCAATACCGCGACCACTCCTGGTTTGTCGCCTTTGCCCCGGTGGACAAGCCGCGCATTGCCGTGGCCATCATCGTGGAAAACGCCGGCTTCGGCGCGGCAGCGGCAGCGCCGATTGCGCGCGGCCTGTTTGATTACTACATGACGGGCAAGGTCCCCAACTCCATCAGCGGAGACATGAAGACCGTGCCAATGGATACTGCCGATGACTCTGCAGCCACATCTGATTAGGCGGCTGTGGCTGGCGATCAAGGCTCCGCTTGATGGCCCGCTGATGCTGTTCCTGGGACTGATCTTCGCCCTCAGCCTGGTGGTGCTGTATTCCGCCAATAACCAGGGCCTGGACAAGATCGACAACAAGCTGGTCTACACCCTGCTGTCGCTCACCATCATGTGGCTGCTGGCGCGCAGCCGGCCGCAAAGCATCATGAACTTTGCCCCGCCCATCTATGGCATTGGCGTGGTGCTGCTGCTGGCGGTGCATTTCAAGGGCGTGACGGTCAACGGCTCCACCCGCTGGCTGGAACTGGGCATCACCCGTATCCAGCCTTCGGAAATCATGAAGATCGCCCTGCCGATGATGCTGGCCTGGTTCTTCCAGAAGTACGAGCTCTCCATGCGCTGGTGGCACTACCTGGTGGCGGCGGTGATGATCGCCATTCCCTGCGCGCTGGTCCTGAAACAGCCGGACCTGGGCACCACCATGCTGATCGCCGCCTCCGGCTTTTTCGTGCTGTTCTTCGTCGGCCTGCCGTGGAAGGTGATTCTGGGCGGCATGGTGGCAGCCGGGGCCAGCATGCCGGTGGTGTGGAATATGCTGCACGATTACCAGCGCCGCCGGGTAATGACCATGATCGATCCGATGGAAGACCCGCTGGGCGCCGGTTATCACATCATCCAGTCGATGATTGCCATCGGTTCCGGCGGGCCCTGGGGCAAGGGCTGGCTTAACGGCACCCAGACCCACCTGGACTACATTCCGGAACGCACCACCGACTTCATTTTCGCGGTGTATTCGGAAGAATTCGGCCTGATCGGCAATATCGTGCTGGTGATTCTCTACACCCTGGTGCTCAGCCGCGCCATGATGATCACCGCCGGCGCACAAACCCTGTATGGCCGCGCCATGGCCGGTGCCATCACCCTGTCCTTCTTCGTCTATGCCTTCGTCAACATGGGCATGGTGGCCGGCATTCTGCCCGTGGTGGGCGTGCCACTGCCCTTTGTCTCCTACGGCGGTACCGCCACCGTCACCCTGTTTGTCGGCATGGGCATGCTGATGAGCATAGGCAACGCCCGGCGCTGAGCGCCGGTCAGCCATTCCCACCACAGCCGGGGGCCTGTTTGCCCCCGTTTCCATGCGCTGCTGTTGCCGGCAGACTGCGTCTTCCTGTAGAAATAGAGCCACAACTCCAATCGAGCGTTTGCGCCATGACGCAAGGCCATCTACGAGGAAGACATCATGCAATTCGACGTGCAACTGCTGCTATTGGCACTGGCACCACTGTTTCTGGCCTGCATGGGCTGGGAGCTGTATTACTGGCGGCGGCAGGGCCGCAGTGATATCTACGACTGGCGCGACAGCCTGTGCAATGCCTGTCTCGCCCTGCTGCATCAGGCCGCCGACAAGCTGGCCTGGCTGCTGGTGCTGCCGCTGTATGGCTGGCTCTACCAGCAACACCGCCTGTTCAACTTTTCTGCCAGCTGGCTCAGCTTTGTTGGCCTGTTTCTGGCGCAGGATTTCCTCTATTACTGGTTTCACCGCGCCAGCCACCGCATACGCTGGCTGTGGGCGGCGCATAGCGTGCACCACAGCTCGACGCGGATGAATTTTTCCACGGCCTTTCGCCAGAGCCTGATGTATCCGCTGGCCGGCATGTGGGCCTTCTGGCTGCCGCTGGCCTGGCTGGGTTTCCCGCCACAGCAGGTGATCGGCGTGGTGCTGCTGAATCTGGCCTTCCAGTTTTTCGTGCATACCCAGGCCATTCCCAAGCTGGGCTGGCTGGAATATGTGTTCAACACCCCGTCCATCCACCGCAGCCACCACGCACGCAATCCCTGCTATATCGACCGCAACTATGCCGGCGTGCTGTGTATCTGGGACCGGCTGTTTGGCAGCTTTGTGGCCGAACGCGACGATGAACCCTGCGACTATGGCACGGTCAAGCCGGTGAACAGCGTCAACCCGCTATGGGTCAGCCTGGTGGAATGGCGCGACATGCTGCGCGAAGCCTGGCAGGCTGATGGCTGGCGCAGCAGGCTGGTCCTGCTGCTGGGCGCGCCGGAACAGGCCGCAGCCCTCACCCGGGCAGCAGGCCCCAGCGCCACAGACCATACACCACAAAACTGACCACGATGGCCAGCAAGGTCTTGCCGCTTTTCCAGGCCACCAGCGCGGCGACGATGATGCCGGGCAGATAGGCATTGCCCAGGCTGAGATCCACCGTGCCGGCCGGAGCCAGTGCCATGGGCACCACCAGCGCGGACAACACGGCCGGCGGCACATAGTGCAGCGCGCGGTTCAGCCACTCGGGAAAAGCCAGGCGCTGGCCGAATACCAGAAAGCTGGCGCGAATCAATACGGTGAGCAGCATCATGCCGCTGATGGCAAGCCAGTGATTCATGCTGCCTGCTCCTTGCGCCTGGCCCACCGCTCCAGCAGCAGACCGCTCAGCACCCCGGCCAGCGCCGCCAGCATCAGGTCCAGCTTGTAAGGCAGGCCGCGCCCCAGCATGGCGACCACGCCAGCCGCCACGGCGGCCCCCAGCGCC
>NZ_JAELTZ010000106.1:0-3515 GCF_016429115.1 Aquitalea sp. ASV15
ACTCACACCTATCGGTTATTCTGTTTTTTAAAGAGCGGTGCAGGTCGCTGCGTTTCGTTTCCGTCGCTGCGTTGTCTGCTGAGGAGGCGAACTATACCGCCCTGCCCTACCCTCGTCAACACTTTGTACGAAGAAATCTGCAGATTCTGGCCAGACACCGGCCAATTACGCGCTAAGTAACTGAGCAGCAAGCAACTATGCCGAGAGGGTTTTATTACAGCTTTGCTGCAAGTACAGCGCAACGGACGGATAACGGCCTGCGCCCGCCATGAAAACCGGGCGATCTGGCGCAAAAAGCCGGCCTCATCCACCACACAGGCAGCAAAAAGCCCGGCGGGGCCGGGCTTTTCTCGTCCAATCCTTATCAATACAAGGAGAGGGTCACTCTTCACCTGTCTTTTTGTTAACCGTACGACGACGGCTACGTGGCGCAGCTGGGACTGCAGCCTCTCCAGTAGCGGCTGGCTTGTTACGCGCACGAGGTGCTGCAGGCGTTGCCGCCGACACGGTTGGCGGAACGTCTGAAACTGCTGCGGGCTTACGACGCCGCGCAGGTGCTGGCTTGGTCACCGCGGCATCTGCGGCAACTGGCAATGGCTGGTGCACGGGTGCCGCAGCTGGTTTACGTCGGCCGCTCGGAGACTTTGGCAACGCAGTCGCCGGTGGCGTGACAGGCTGCTCGACGACGGGCTCTACCCTCTGACTAACTGGTTTGCGACGCGCTGCACTGGCGACGGGCTTTGCCACCTCGGCTGTCGCTGCAGCATGTCTGCCATGACGGTTACGACCATGACCACCCTGCCCAGCCTGTTTGTGATGCTGGTTTCCACCACGATGACCATGCTTTTGCTGTTCACGCTTGGCAGGATGAGCAGGAGCGGTAGAGAGCCCGGCTTCCGTCGATTCACGCACCAGCGCAAAGTCAACCTGGGCACTTTCCAGATTGGCGCTCATGACTTTCACCGTCAGGGTGTCACCCAGACGGTACTGCACTCCGCTCTTCTCTCCGACAATAGCCTGAATATCCTTGCGGAAGTGGAAGTAGTCCTTGCCCAGTTCGGAAATATGCACCAGACCTTCGGCATACACATTATCCAGCAGAACGAACACGCCAAAACTGGTCACGGCACTGATCTTGCCCTGGAAGATTTCGCCAATCTTGTCCTGCATATAATAAGTCTTGAGCCAGGACTCGACATCGCGGCTGGCGTCATCGGCACGTCGCTCGGTCATCGAGCAATGCATGCCAAGTTGCGCCCACTTGCCCGGTTTGTACTTGCTTCCCTGCAATACAGCCTTGATGGAACGATGTACCAGCAGGTCGGGGTAGCGCCGGATCGGCGAGGTGAAATGGGTGTAAGCCTCATACGCCAGGCCGAAGTGGCCATTATTGTCCGGCGTATAAACCGCTTGCTGCATGGAACGCAGCAGCATGGTCTGCAAGACAGGCGCATCGGGGCGGCCGTGAATCTGCTCAGCCAGCTTGGCGTAGTCCTTGGCGGACGGCTTGTCATTGCCACCCAGCGTCAGGCCAACCAGTTGCAGATAGTTGCGCAGGTTTTCCAGTTTTTCCGGCGTCGGACCTTCGTGCACGCGATAGAGGCATTTCTGCTTGCTCTTGAGCAGGAAGTCAGCCGCACACACATTGGCGGAGAGCATGCACTCTTCAATCAGACGGTGTGCATCATTGCGAACGACCGGGACAATCTTGTCGATCTTGCCCTGCTCGTTGAAGATCATCTGGGTTTCAACCGAGTCAAACTCAATCGCACCACGTTTGGCACGGGCAGCCAGCAAAACCTTGAACAGACTGTAAAGGGTCTGGATATTCGGCAGCAGCGCGTTATCCGTACCATGTTGTATCCAGTCCCACACCTGGGTATAAGTGAGGCGCGCCTTGGACAGCATCACGGCCGGATAGAACTGGTAGCGCTTGACCTCGCCTTTGCCGTTGATCTGCATGTCACACACCATGCACAGGCGCTCGACATCGGGATTCAGCGAACAGATGCCATTGGACAGCGCCTCAGGCAACATCGGAATGACACGCCGCGGGAAGTAAACCGAGGTGCCACGCTCCAATGCCTCGGTATCAAGCGCATCGCCAGGCTGAACATAGTGGCTGACATCGGCAATGGCAACAATCAGACGGAAACCCTTGCCCTGCTTCTCGGCATAGACCGCATCGTCGAAATCGCGCGCGGTTTCGCCATCAATCGTCACCAACGGCAAATGACGCAGATCGACGCGATCTGCGGTGAGATCTTTTTTGCGGACTTTTTTCGGCGTTGCCTTGGCCTGGGCCAGTACATCTTCAGGGAATTCATGCGGCAAGGCATGTTTGCGCAAGGCGATTTCGATTTCCATGCCCGGGTCGGCGTAGTTGCCCAACACCTCGACGACCTGGCCCACCGGCTGACGATAGGCATCCGGATATTGCAGGATTTCCACCATCACCACCTGGCCATGCTTGGCCTCGCCCTGACTGCCTGGCTCGATCAGGATTTCATGACTGACCCGGCGATCCTCCGGAGTGACAATCCATACGCCGCGTTCAAGGTGAATGCGGCCTACCAGCTTGCTCACGGCATGATCCAGCACTTCGACAATCTTGCCTTCCTGCCGGCCACGCCGATCCACGCCGGAGGGGCGCACCAGTACCCGGTCGCCATGCATGGCTTTTTTCATTTCCCGCTCTGGCAGGAAGATATCCACGCCAGTGCCCTCTCCTTCATCAGGCAGGCCAAAGCCAAAGCCATCGCGGTGGCCGGAAACCTTGCACTTGATCAGGTCGAGTTTTTCTGCGGCGCAGATCGCGCCCTTGCGATTGATGATGATCTGGCCCTCACGCTCCATCGCCAGCAGGCGGCGCTCGAAGAAGCCCAGTTCGTTATTCTTGATGGACAACATGGTGGCCAGTTCGTCCGGGAACAGCGGCACGCCACTTTCTTCCAGGAGTTTCAGAACAAACTCCCGGCTAGGTAAGGGATTGGAATATTTGAGTTTTTCTCGTTCCAAGAAAGGATCCTGCTGACGCAGGGATGTATTTTTTTGTTTTTTTGCAGATTGGGCCATTGACACCCTCAGAAACTTGTTTATAATTCGCATCTCGTTGCAGCACTACAGCAACAGAATGATACAGCAAAGCAGTGCCCAGGTGGCGGAATTGGTAGACGCACTAGGTTCAGGTCCTAGCGCCCGCAAGGGTGTGGAAGTTCGAGTCTTCTCTTGGGCACCATTCAGCTGTATTATATAGTCTTATTGCTGTTGCAATGAAAAATTTGGTTTGCCCAGGTGGCGGAATTGGTAGACGCACTAGGTTCAGGTCCTAGCGCCCGCAAGGGTGTGGAAGTTCGAGTCTTCTCTTGGGCACCAACGATTTTTAAGGTCGGATGTATAACGCCGGCTTGCAGCTGTCTCTTATACACATCTCCGAGCCCACGAGACATTAACAAGGATCGCGTATGCCGTCTTCTGCTTGAAAAAGGGGGGGGGGGGGGGGGGGGGGGGGGGGG
>NZ_JAELTZ010000107.1:0-3220 GCF_016429115.1 Aquitalea sp. ASV15
GGCCAGCTCCTTGTCGGTATCCGCGCTGTATTGCTGGTAGGGCGAGTACAGCAGGCGTGGCGTGGCCAGTTCGCGCAGCAAGACGCGGATGCGCGCCGCCTCGTCCAGCGCCGGGTAGTGTTCCAGTCCGGCACTGGAAAACAGCTCGCTCACCACCGCTTCGTGCATGCCGGCAAACTGACGCAGGTCCACCGGCATCAGGAAGAAACCGAATACCTCCACCGCACGGCGCAGCCGGGCCAGCCGGCCGTCCGCCAGCAAGGCACTGCCATGGGCGCTCAGCGAATCGGCCACGGTCGTCAGATCAGCCTGAAATGCCGCAATATCGGCATAGGGCGCGCCGGCCGGCCAGCGGCCGCGCACCGCCAGGCCCAGCTCGGCCGCCTTGCCCAGCAGACGGGCCTCGATGGTGGCCAGTGCGCGGCGATAGGGTTCCTGCTCGCGGCTTTCCTTGTTGTCCGGCGTCTGCCCGGACAGGGCCTGCAAGGCCGGGCTGACCGCAACATGGCGTTCGGACAGCGACAGCTCGCGGTACAGCGCGGCCAGTTCGCCCAGGTAATGCTCGAAAGCCTGGGTAGCCTGCAAGGTAAAGGCATGGCGCAAGACTGCGGCGTTGACATTGGGGTTGCCGTCGCGGTCACCGCCTATCCAGCTGCCCACCCGGATAAAGGGCGGCAGGGTGGGCGTCTGGCCCCAGGCCGTTTCCACTTCCTTGCCCAGGCGCTGATACAGCCGCGGCAGGGCGGAGAAAAAGGTCATCGGGTGGTAGGCCACGCCATTCTTGATTTCGTCTTCCACCGACAGTTTGAAATGGCGGATTTCCGAGGTCTGCCACAGCGACAGGATCACCCGCTTGAGCTTGCCGTCCAGTTCGCTTTCCTCTTCCGGGGTGATGTCCGGCGAACCCAGCTGGCTGAGGAATTTGCGTACGGCGCGGTGGCCATCCAGCACGCTCTGGCGCTGTACCTCGGTGGGGTGGGCAGTGAGGATGGCGCCGACATAGGCGTCCTGCAGGGTGTCGGACAGCTGGGCAAAGCTGACGCCCTCTTCCTTCAACCGCGCCAGCGCCCGGTTCAGGCTACCTTGCTGCGGGCGCGAGCCGGCAATCTGGTGGGCACGACGACGACGGGTGTGGTGCAGGTCTTCCGCAATATTGAACAACTGGGCATACAGGCCACAGGCGCGCACCAGCGCGGTGGTGGCCTTGGGCGACAGGGTGTCCGGCAGCGGCAGCGCGCGTTGTTCCGGTGTGCGCGCGGCAATGGCTTTCACCTCCTGGTACACCTCGGGGCCTTCCTGGGCGTGCAGCACTTCGCCCAACAGGCGGTCCAGCCGCGCCAGGTCGGCACGTAGGGGAAGATCCTTGTCCAGCTCCGTCATGTCCTGTTTCCTTTGTAGAATCGTCTGGCCGAGCTATCCGCTTGCGCTGTGCATGACCGCGCAAACGTGATGACGGCCTTGTGTATGAATGGGATGGCAATCTTCTCAAGACAGGTTGCTACCTGGCGTCAGCAGACTGGCGAACAAACATCATAGGCAGCATTGCCGCTGTAGTGTGTTCATTACCGAATTTTCCTGATTTTTTTCGCACATTTTGTGCACAACAGCAACGGGGGTTGACCCTTGCCTGCGCCCGGCCGCAGCCCGACGAAGCCATGCAAGCACCCTGCACACAAATCAAGCACAGCAGACTTTCCTGCTGCGGCTGAACCATTTCCCCTTCCGGCAAGTCTAGGCATGCCGCCAAAGCGACAGCAGCGGCGGCTGCGCGAATCCGCCACCACCGTAGCGGTCAGGCACCCCGGACTTGCTGTGGCACCAGCCTTCAGAAAACAACTTGCTTGTGAAATGGAATGATCGATAATAACCCTTACGTCATAAACAGCTCGAACCACATAACACCTATGTTCACCCGCCTGGCCCTGCTGGCGGCTAGCAGCCTGCTGCTGGGTGAAATGGCGCTTGCCCATGGCGCCAGCGCCCCTGCTGTCGATTGTCCACAGGCCGAGCAAGCCGCCAGGGGAAAACGCATCCTGCAGAATCAGGCCATTGGCCGGGCTCTGGACAAGAACCCGGTTGCCATCGGCCTGGCCCGTCGCGCCAAGAACAAGCAGCTGGATGCCGGCGGCTGTTGAAACATTATCGATAAGGTTAACCGTTCGCCATGTCTGAACATCGCTCCCTGCTGCGCAAATCCCTCCTGCTATTACTGGTGCTGCTGTTGCTCGCCGGCTGGGGAGGCTTGCGTGCCCGTCACAGCCTGCTGACGATGGATATCGCCAAAATGAATACCTCCAGGCCATGGAAGATGGCATCGCTGGTACTACTGACACCGGATGAACGGCGCCAGATCAAGGACTTCACCCACGACAAACACGAGGACTGGGATAAATTCTTTACCCTGGCCAGCGGCATTTCCATCCAGAAAATCATCGATACACAAAGCCAGCTTGAACAGCAGGCCGCAAACAAACCACAGTAAGCAGGCTGGCCGGCCGCGGCAGTTTTGCAGCGCGGCCAGACCCTCACTGCGCAAGCGGCAGACAAATGGCCAGTGCCCGCCGGCGACCCTGACGGCGCTGTTCCGCCGCAAATATCCCTTCCTTGATCCGACTCCAGGCCTTGCCCTGCCTGCATGCTAGAATCGGACGAATTTCATCGTCAGGAATGCAATTGATGGACAAGATCGTCATCGCCAGCCGCGAAAGCCGCCTGGCCATGTGGCAGGCCGAACACATCCAGGCCCGCCTGCAAGCGCTGTATCCGCACCTTACCGTCGAAATCCTTGGCATGACCACCCAGGGCGACCAGATCCTGGACAAGACCCTGTCCAAGATCGGCGGCAAGGGTCTGTTCGTGAAAGAGCTGGAAGTGGCGCTGGCCGAAGGCCGTGCCGACCTCGCCGTGCATTCCATCAAGGACGTGCCCATGGTGCTGCCGGAAGGCTTTGCCCTGGCGGCCATCTGCGAACGCGAAGACCCGCGCGATGCCTTTGTTTCCAACAAGTTCGCCAGTCTGGCCGAGCTGCCGGCTGGTGCCGTGGTGGGCACCTCCAGCCTGCGCCGCGAATCGCAGCTGCGCGCCCGCTATCCGCAACTGGTGATCAAGCCCTTGCGCGGCAATGTGCAAACCCGTCTGCGCAAGCTGGATGACGGCGAGTACGACGCCATCATTCTGGCCGCTGCCGGCCTCAAGCGCCTGGAGCTGCACGACCGTATCC
>NZ_JAELTZ010000108.1:0-2763 GCF_016429115.1 Aquitalea sp. ASV15
ACCGTGTTCAGCTTCCTCGATATCGACCTGCTGTCGGTGTTCCCGGACGTGGTCAACGAAATCGTCTGCACCAGCATCTACGCCGGTGAGCAGGAAGGCGAAGTGCGCTTCGAACGCCACGATGGTGTGCCGTTTACCGAAGTGGTGCGCCAGGCACTGGGCCTGAAAGAAGTCCACATCATCCAGACCGCCGGCGATGCCTACCAGCGCGAACGCGAACAATGGGACGACGGCAACAACGTGGTGGCCCTGGACCGCCGCGTGGTGGTGGCCTACGACCGCAACACCTACACCAACAAGCTGATGCGACAGCACGGCGTGGAAGTGATCGAGATTCCGGCCTCCGAACTGGGCCGTGGCCGTGGCGGTGGTCACTGCATGACCTGCCCGATCATCCGTGACGAAGTGAAGATCTAAACCGCTGCCCCGCAGCACAGCAAGTACATCAATCTCGCCCGGTGGCGTCGGCCAAGCCCGCCACCCGGCACCGAAACAAGGAGCGTTACCATGGCTTTCAATCTGCGCAACCGCAACTTCCTCCGCATGCTGGACTTCACCCCGCGCGAAATCCGCTACATGCTCGACCTGGCCCGCGACCTGAAACGCGCCAAATACACCGGCACCGAACAGCAACACCTGAAGGGCAAGAACATCGCCCTGATCTTCGAAAAGACCTCCACCCGCACCCGCTGCGCGTTCGAAGTAGCCTGCTACGACCAGGGCGCCAACGTCACCTACCTCGGACCGTCCGGCTCGCAGATCGGCATCAAGGAATCGATGAAAGACACCGCCCGTGTGCTGGGTCGCATGTATGACGCCATCGAATACCGTGGTTTCGACCAGGACATGGTCGAGAACGAACTGGCCAAATTTGCCGGCGTACCGGTGTACAACGGCCTGACCGACGAATGGCACCCCACCCAGATGCTGGCCGACGTGCTGACCATGTGGGAAAACAGCGACAAGCCGATCTCGCAAATCAGCTACACCTACCTGGGCGACGCCCGCAACAATATGGGCAACTCCCTGCTGGTGATCGGCAGCAAGCTGGGCATGGACGTGCGCATCGGCGCGCCGAAACACCTGTGGCCGACCGACGAACTGGTCGCCGAGTGCCGTGAAATCGCTGCCCGCACCGGCGCCCGCATCACCCTGACCGAAGACGCTGCCGCAGCCGTCAAGGGCACTGACTTCATCCACACCGACGTCTGGGTATCGATGGGCGAACCGGCCGAAGTGTGGGCCGAACGCATCCGCCTGCTCAAGCCCTACCAGGTGAATGCCGCCCTGATGGCTGCTGCACAGAACCCGCAAGTCAAGTTCATGCACTGCCTGCCGGCCTACCACAACAGTGAAACCAAGGTGGGCAAGGAAATTGCCGCGCAATACCCGGACCTGGCCAATGGCATTGAAGTGACCGAAGACGTGTTCGAAAGCGAAGCCTGCATTGCCTTCGAGCAAGCCGAGAACCGCATGCACACCATCAAGGCCATCCTGGTGGCGACTCTCGGAGATTAATCGTCAGGCGCCGTGGCAAAGCGCTACAGCCTTGCCACGGTGCCCGTCATTGAAGCCTGACCGCAACACCGCTTCACCCACCACGACGACACCCCCTTGAAGTCGTGGCGGCGGAATCTGCTCCCCCTCACTCAGGCGGATTCCACCCTCCGGCAGGTCATCCCCCGGTGACCTGCCGCCCCATCCGACACACACCGGCCTGCCACAGGCAGACCGGCCACGCCACTGTCCCGACTGTGCGGACAGGGCCAGAAAAGGAAACATCATGCGAGTCGTCGTAGCCCTGGGCGGCAATGCCCTGCAACGTCGTGGCGAAGCCATGACCGCTGACAACCAACGCGCCAACGTCAAGGTGGCCGCCGAACAACTGGCCGCCGTCACCCGGCTCGGCCACAACCTGGTGATGTGCCACGGCAACGGCCCGCAAGTGGGCCTGCTCGGCCTGCAAAACGACGCCTACGCCCGCCACGTCGACGGCAAGGTCACCCCGTATCCGCTCGACGTACTGGGCGCCCAGACCGAAGGCATGATCGGCTACATGATCGAACAGGAACTGGGCAACGTGCTGCCGTTTGAAGTACCACTGGCCACCATCCTCACCCAGACCGAAGTGGACGCCGCCGACCCGGCCTTCCAGAACCCCACCAAGTTCGTCGGCCCGGTATACAGCAAGGAAGAAGCCGAAGCGCTGGCCGCCAGCCACGGCTGGACGGTCAAGGCCGACGGCGACTACTACCGCCGCGTGGTGCCCAGCCCGAAACCGAAACGCATCTTCGAACTGCGCCCCATCAAATGGATGATAGAAAAAGGCGCGGTGGTGATTGCTGCCGGCGGTGGCGGCATCCCCACCATGTACCAGGGTGACAAACTGGTGGGTGTGGAAGCGGTGATCGACAAAGACCTGGCCTCCGCCCTGCTGGCGCGCGAAGTGGACGCCGACTACTTCGTCATCGCCACCGACGTGAAGAGCGTGTTTGTTGGCTGGGGCACCCCGGAAGCCAAAGCCATCCGCCACGCCCACCCGGACGAAATGGACAAGCTGGGCTTTGCGGCGGGTTCGATGGGCCCGAAAGTGGAAGCCGCCTGCGAATTCGCCCGGCTGACCGGCAAGCGTGCGGTGATTGGCGCGCTGGAAGACATCGAGAAGATCGTGAAGGGCGAAGCCGGCACCATCATCTCCACCGAGAAGGCCGGGATTGAGTGGTACTGAGCGGGTAGAGGTATTGCGGTGTTGTGAACAAGGGC
>NZ_JAELTZ010000109.1:0-2572 GCF_016429115.1 Aquitalea sp. ASV15
AGCCGCGCGCAAGGAGGCCGAGGTATTGCTGGAGCAGCGCAGCCGCGCCTTGTACGACGCCAATTTCGAATTGTCCACCGTGGCGGCCCAACTGGAGAAGATCGTCGAATGGCGCATGGCCCAGCTGTCCGAGGCCCTGCTCAAGGCGGAAATGGCGGCCAAGGCCAAGTCGGAATTCCTGGCGGTGATGAGCCACGAAATCCGCACGCCGCTCAACGGGGTGCTGGGCATGGCCGAGTTGCTGTCCCATTCCAAGCTGACCGCGGAGCAGGGCGAGCAGGTGGCCACCTTGCAGGAGTGCGGCACTTCGCTGCTGGCGCTGATCAACGACATTCTCGACCTGTCCAAGATCGATGCCGGCAAGCTGACACTGGAACAGCGGCCTTACAATCTGTATGCCCTGCTCGATAGCGTGGTCAACCTGTTTGTGCCCAAGGCGATGGAGGCCGGCCTGCATATCGAATGGCAACGGCCACAGGGCAGCGCCTGGCTGCTGGGCGATGCCACCCGGCTGCGCCAGATCACCAGCAACCTGCTGAGCAATGCCATCAAGTTCACCCACCAGGGTGCGATCACCGTGACGGTGGGCATCGAGCCGCTGGAAGATACCTTCGACATGAAGCGTCTGGTGCTGGTGATCCGTGATACCGGCATCGGCATGACCCAGGAGCAGCTGGGCAAGGTGTTTACCGCCTTTGAGCAGGCCGACTCCACCACCACCCGCCGCTATGGCGGCACCGGGCTGGGGCTGGCCATCTGCCGACGCCTGGCCGAGGCCATGGGCGGGCGCATCGATGTCAGCAGCGAGCCCGGTGTGGGCAGCTGCTTCAGCGTGCACTGGGTTGCCACCGAGACCAGCGCCCCGGCCGCCGAGGCGCCGGTCATCGTGCTACCGGAGGAGGCGCCGAGCCCTGGGGCGGCCGCGCTGTCGGTCATGGTGGCCGAGGACAATACGGTGAACCAGAAGTTGATCATCAAGCTGCTGGACAAGCTGGGTTACCGCGATGTGCTGCTGGCCGCCAACGGGCGGCAGGCGCTGGAACGGGTCAGCCAGGGCGGGGTGGAGCTGATCCTGATGGACATGCAGATGCCGGAAATGGACGGGCTGGACGCCACCCGCGCCATCCGTCAGCTGGAGCTGGACTGCCAGCCCCACATCATTGCGCTGACCGCCAATGCCTTCGATGAAGACCGCGAGCGTTGCCAGCAGGCGGGCATGAATGACTTCCTGTCCAAGCCGGTCAGCCTGGAGCGCCTGTCCGTGGCCATGCAGCGGGCCAGCAGCCTGCTCAGCAAGCAGAAGCAGCCCAGTCCAGCAGGGGAGCCAGACACTCAGGCCAGCGCTTGAGCCGGTGGTCGTCGCCATTGAAAATGGTTTGTCGGTGGCCGCGGTAATAGCGTGCGGCGGCCTGCCAGTCCAGTACCTCATCCGCACTGCCCAGCCATAGCCAGTATTCACCGGCTGCCGGTGCTGCAAGACGCATGTCCAGCAAAGCCTGCATGTCGGCTTCGTCCAGCACGTACTCTTCTCCGGTGTAGGGATTGCGCTGCGAGCCCAGATAGCGCAGCAGATCGTCATACGGGGTGATGGCGGGATTGATCAGCGCCGCCTTGCGGCCATGCTGTTCGGCCAGCCAGCCGGCGTAGTAGCCGCCCAGTGAACTGCCGATCAGCCAGCTGTCGGCGGGCAGGGACAGCAATAATTCTTCTGCCTGAGTAATGGCGCTGGCCGGATGCGGCGACAGCCGTGGGCAGTGCAAGGTGACGGCGGGGGCATGCCGGGCCAGCCAGGCCGCCGTTTCCTGTGCCTTGAGCGATTGCGGACTGGAGTTGAAGCCGTGCAGATAGACAATGTGCATGATGCGTGTACAACAAAGAGCGGATTGATGATGAAGCCCGGTGCGTGTTCCACCATGAAAACACCACATCCGGCTTGGGCTGGGCGGGGAGATGCGACTGCCGCTGGCAGGAGGGGCAAGCGCGAGCCCGGATGCGGGCACCGTCACGCGTGCACACCTGGTTTACCGCCAGGGCAAGCCGGTCGGCCTGCCCTGTTTCACGTGAAACAGCTTACTCGGCCTGCCATTCGTAGGCCTTGAGAATGGCCTTCAGCTTGCCGCTGCGGCGCATGGCCTCGATACCCTGGTTCAGTTTTTCAGTGCTGACCGGCGAGCTGGGGGCCACAGCGCACATGGTGGGCATATAGGTTACCGTCAGCGGGTGCTGCTTGAAGGCGCGGGCTTCCTGCGGATTGGTCTTGGCCCACCAGGCCAGCTCCAGTTCCGAGGAAATGGCGACATCGGTCAGATGCTTTTGCAAGGACTTGACCAGCAGTTCCAGCCGAGGCTCATCCACGCGGGTGGTGCGGCCCACTGCCCACAGGTGTTCCAGCGTGGGGTAGCTGTAGCCGCGAATGGTGCCGATGCGCTTGCCGGCCATTTCATCGGCCTGGTGCAGGTCCGGCATGTCCTTGAGCGACAGCGCCCGCTCCACTTGCGGATAGAATTCGCGCGTCCAGCCCAGGCGTGCGGCATTGCCATACCATTCCGGATTGGCATTGCACACGATATTG
>NZ_JAELTZ010000010.1:0-114056 GCF_016429115.1 Aquitalea sp. ASV15
ATCGAAGAAGACTACCTGCGCGAGCGCAAAAACGATGTGCTGCAGGTGGTGGAACGCATTTTCAAGAACCTGGACGGCCACGCCCCGCAATTGCCGGCTCCCGGCGATCTGCTGGACGATACCATTCTGGTGGCGCACGACCTGTCGCCGGCCGACATGGTGTATTTCAAGGATTCCAACTTCGCCGCCTTCGTCACCGACGTCGGCGGTGCCACCTCGCATACCGCCATTCTGGGGCGCAGCCTCGACCTGCCCTCGGTCATTGCGCTGCACCACGCACGCGAGCTGATCCGCGAAGAAGAACAGATCATCGTCGATGGTCAGCAGGGTGTGCTGATCGTCAACCCGGATGAGCTGGTACTCAGCGAATACCGTCGCCGCCAGCGTGCCTGGCGCGATGCCAAGCGCAAGCTGTCGTCCATCCGCAAATCCGATGCCAAAACCAAAGATGGCACGGTGATCGAACTGCTGGCCAATATCGAATTGCCGCAGGATGTGGAGGTGGTGAAGGGGTCCGGTGCGGTGGGCGTCGGCCTGTTCCGCAGCGAATTCCTGTTTCTGGGCCGTGACACCCTGCCTACCGAGGACGAACAGTTCGAGGCTTACCGCAAGGTGGCCGAAGACATGAAAGGCCTGCCGGTCACCATCCGCACCATGGACCTGGGGGCCGACAAGAATCCCAAGTGGCTGAACCACGATGTGGCCGATAACCCGGCGCTGGGCCTGACTGGCATCCGCCTGTGTCTGGCCGAACCCTTGATGTTCCGTGCCCAGTTGCGCGCGCTGTTGCGTGCCTCGCATTACGGCAAGGTCAAGATCCTGTTCCCCATGCTCAATTCGCTGGGCGAGCTCAAGCAGTCGATTGCCCAGCTGGATTACGCCAAGCAGGAGCTGCACGAAGAAGGCCTGCCATTCGATGAAAAGGTGGAAGTGGGGGCGATGATCGAAATCCCCTCCGCCGCGCTGGTGGTGGGCAGTTTCATCAAGCATGTGGATTTCCTGTCCATCGGCACCAACGACCTGATCCAGTACACCCTGGCCATCGACCGTAACGACGATTCGGTCAGCCACCTGTACGACCCGGTGCATCCGGCCGTGCTCAAGCTGATCCTGCATACCATCCGCACCGGCATCAAGGGTGGGGTGCCGGTGTCGGTATGCGGCGAAATGGCGGGCGACCCGCGCCTGACCCGCCTGCTGCTGGGCATGGGCCTGCGCAGGTTCTCCATGCATCCGGCCAGCCTGCTGGCGGTGAAACGCATGGTGCTCAACACCCATCTGGACGATATCGCGCCCATTGCGGGGCGCATGCTTCGATCCGAAGACCCTGATAAAATCGCCGATCTTTTGCAACTGCTGAATGTCGAGCCGGATGCCTGATCCGGCTTTTTTTACCTTATCTATGCTTAACGACTCCATCGATCTGAACCAGGTACGGCGCGTCTTGGTCATCAAACTGCGCCATCATGGGGATGTCCTGCTGACTTCTCCGGTATTTACCGTGCTGAAGCAGCAGGCTCCGCATCTGGAAATCGATGCACTGGTCTATCGCGACACGCAGGAAATGCTCAGCCTGCATCCGGCCATCAGCCAGTTGCACACTATCGACCGCAACTGGAAAAAGCTGGGCTTGTTCGGCCAGTGCAAGGCCGAACTGGGCTTGCTGACCCAATTGCGCCAGCGTCGTTACGACCTGGTCATCACCCTGACCGAACACAAGCGCGGGGCCTGGCTGGTGCGCCTGCTGTCACCGCGCTGGTCGGTGGGGCCGGATGGCCGCTATGGCAAGCTGTTTCGCAACAGCTTTACCCACCGCTACTTGCAGGTGCCGGGCAACCGCCGCCATACCATTGAAATCCATCTGGATGCGCTACGCCGCATTGGTGTGTATCCCTCAGTTGAGCAGCGTGTACTGACGCTGGTTCCCGGCCACAATGCCGAGGCCACGCTGGCGGCCAAGCTGGAACAACAAGGCTTGCAAGCCGGGCAGTACATTCTGGTCCACCCCACCTCACGCTGGCTGTTCAAAAGCTGGACGGTGGAAAACATGGCAGCGCTGATCAACACCCTGCAGCAACGCGGACTCAAGGTACTGCTGACTGCCGCCCCCAGTCCGGATGAAATGGCCATGCTGGGTGATATCCAGTCGCGTCTGACCAGCCCTGTCGCCAGCCTGGCGGGGCAGCTTACCCTGAAGGAACTGGCGGCAGCCATCGACCATGCCCGCCTGTATATCGGGGTGGATTCGGTGCCCATGCACATCGCCTCAGCGATGAAAACGCCTTGTGTGGCACTGTTCGGCCCATCGGGCGACATCGAGTGGGGGCCGTGGCAAGTGCCGCATCGGGTGGTGGCCGCCAAGGTCGCTTGCCGGCCCTGTGGCAATGCCGGTTGCGGTGGCGGCTGGAACAGCGAATGCCTGAACCTGATCAGTCTGCAACAAGTGCTGGATGCGGTGGATGTGGTACTGGGAGAAAGCGCATGACCCGGCTGGCCATCATCCGGCAGAAATACAATCCGGCCGGTGGTGCCGAGCGTATCGTCAGTGCGATTCTAGGCCAACTCAAACATCAGTCTGCGTTGGAGCCGGTACTGATCAATCGCAATTGGGAACAACTGGATGGCGTGGCGGTCTGCCGCGTCAACCCTTTCTATCTGGGTAGCATCTGGCGCGACTGGGGCTTCGCCCGCGCCGCCCAGCGGGCATGGAAGCGGGTCGGCGCGGATCTGGTGCAGTCGCACGAGCGCATTCCCGGCTGCCATGTGTTCCGTGCCGGCGACGGTGTACATGCTGCCTGGCTGGATGCTCGTGCCGTGGGTAAAGGCTGGTGGCACAAGCTGTCGGTCTGGTGCAATCCCTATCACCATTTCATGCTGCGCATGGAGCGTGCCATGTTCAGTCATCCGGACCTGCGTGCGGTGATCTGCATTTCCGAAATGGTGAAGCAGGATGTCTTGCAGCGCTTCCCGGTCAGGCCGGAGCAGTGCGTGGTGATCCATAATGGCGTGGATTGCGTGCGCTTCAATCCAACGGCAGCGCGTGAGCGTCGTGCAGCTCTGCGTGAACAATATGGTATTGCCGCTGATGCACCGGTATTGGTCTACGTCGGCTCAGGGTTCGAACGCAAGGGCGTGGCCCAAGCTATCCGTGCCATTGTGCCGCATGCGGAGGTGCACCTGGTGGTGGTGGGGGGCGACAAGAAGCTGGCGGCATACCGGCAACTCGCCCATGCCTTGGGCGTGGCCGGTCGTGTACATTTCACCGGCCCGCAAAAAGATGTGCTCAGTCATTACGGCATGGCTGATGGTTTCATCCTGCCCACGCTGTACGAACCGTTTGGCTCGGTGGTGGCCGAGGCCATGGCTTGCGGCTTGCCGGTGCTCACCAGTACTCGCTGTGGTGGGGGCGAATGTGTGACGCCGGGAGTGACCGGCTGGCTGGCCCAGCCACAGGATGCTGTGGCCTGGCAGCACAATGTTGGCGCCTGGCTGGCGGCAAGGGCGCAGTGGCCCCGGATGGCCGAACAAGCCCGTGCCCGTGTGCTGGTGCAGACCGAGCAGCATATGGTGGAACAAATGATGTCTTTGTATAGCCGCTTGCTACAAGCCAGCGGCAAGAAAAATATTGATTGACTCAGTGGGGCGGGAAAGATGAGGGAGAGCCGTTTTCCGGGCAGGGCGCTGATATTCCTGTCCTTGCTGCTGCGCCTGCCATTTCAATGGCGGCGATGCAAACCGCAGCCGGCGAAGGTCAGTCGCATCCTGATCCTGCATCAGTTTCTGCTGGGTGATGCCTTGATGGCGACCAGCTTGCTGGCGAAGGCGCGCGAACAATATCCGCTGGCCGATATTGTCATGGCCTGCCCACCCGGTCAGGCCGCATTGTATGCAGGTCAACCTTATGGTGTGCGGGCCTTTGGCTGGCATATCCGCAACTTTGCCTCGATATGCCAATTGTTTGCCATGCCGCGCTTTGACCTGGTGTTGCTGATGGGCGAAAACCGGCTGAGTTATCTGGCACGGGCCATCGGGGCGCGCTGGATTGTCGGTTTCGCCGGTGAACAACCCGCCCACAAGAACTGGCTGCTGGATGAGGCAGTACCCTATGCGCAAGAGCCTGAAGCGTGGACTGATACTGCTGCGTGTTTGATAGAGGGGCCGGAGCCTCGTCCCTACCGCGTGGAAGACTGGCCCATGCCGCCGCAGAGCCTGCCCGACTTGCCGGATAACTACATCGTGCTGCATGTGGGGGCCAGCTCGGCTACCCGCTTCTGGCCTGCGGCACACTGGCAGGTTCTGGCAGATGCCATTCGTGCGGCCCAGCTGTCGGTGGTATGGTCTTGCGGGCCGGGCGAGGATGCCCTGCTGCGTGAAATCGACCCGCCGGCCTGTGATGTACGCATGGCTGGTTGTCTGAGCCTGTTGCAGTTACGCCAGCTGCTGGCTGGCGCGCGTGCCTGTGTTTGCCCTGATACCGGGGTGGCGCATCTGGCCAAGGTAGCCGGCACGCCATTGCTGATGCTGTTTGGCCCGGGCAGCGAGGTGTTGTTTGGTGCCAGCCGTTTCTTTGCGCATTATCACTGTCTGGGGGTGGGGCCTGCCATCTTCCCCTGCCGTAACCAGCGCAGTGTGCACCATCGCGACGTGGACTGGGCTTTGCGCTGTTTCCGCCGTTTTGGCAATGGTGCCAATGCATGTCGTCGTGCCCTGTGCATGGAAGCCATCAGTGCGACTGCCGCATGGCAAACCCTGCAACAGTTGCTGCAGATCAGCCAGACAGCTGGCGCTGCGGAAGGAACAGATCATGACTGACTGGGTGTTGTTTACCGAGTCATCCGACAATGTGGGTGGCCAGGAGCTGCAACTGATGCAGCAAATGCGCCAGATGCAGACACACGGCCTGCGCACCATGCTGGCCTGCCGTCCTGGTAGCCGGGTAGAGCAGGTGGCCTTGCAACAAGGGCTGTCGGTGTTGCCGGTGCGTTTCCGTAACAGCCTGCACCTGCCGTCCATTGGCATTTTGCGACGCTGGATCAGCCGGCATCAGCCGCGCCTGGCCATTTGCCACAGCGGGCATGACAGCAATAATCTGGCCATCGCCGCGCGCCTGGTATGGCGCCGCCCGTTCTTGCTGCGTTCGCGTACCTATCAGCCGGGCAAGCCGTCTGCATGGTCGTATAACCGGCTGGTGGATGCCACCATGGTGCCCAGTCAGTACCTGCGTGATGCCTTGCTGCAGAATCCGGCCATCCGGCCCGAGCGCATCCACGTAGTGTATCCGGGGATAGACTTTGTCGGGCTGGATGCCGCCGTTGATCAGGTGGTGCCGCCTCATATCGCCAGCTGGCTGGCGGCAGATGACCGCCCGGTGCTGCTGCATGCTGCCATGCTGCGCGGCGAAAAGGGGCATCTGACCATCCTGCAAGCAATGCATATCTTGCGTGACAGCCATCCGTACTGGCGCTATCTGGTGGCCGGTGATGGGGTGGCCAGACCAGACATCGAAGCCGAAATCCAGCGCTTGGGCTTGCAGCAGCGTGTGCTGCTGGCCGGTGTGGTCTCTCCGGTGGCACCGCTGTATCGGCGGGCCGACCTGCTGCTGATGCCATCCACTTACGAGCCGCTGGGCATGTCGCAGATCGAAGCGCTGGCCTTGCATTGCCCGGTACTGGCCAGCCATACCGGCGGCATTCCAGAAACAGTAACACATGGCCAGACCGGCACCCTGGTGGAGGCTGGCAACGCTCAGGCCTGGGCCGACGCGATTGCCAGTGCGCTGGATACCATGCCGCAGCAGCGTGCCATGGCGGCAGCCGGTGCGCTTGATGTCCGGCAACGCTTTGCTCCGGACAGCAATCTGCAGCAGATCATGGCCTTGAGCGGGCTTTCCGGCCTGCTGGCCGTATCACATTGAACCGATTGGACTATCAACTTGAAACATAGCTGGCCCATCTACCGCCGCCTGCTGGGTTATCTGGCCCAGTACTGGAAGGTTTTCGCCCTGTCCTTGGTCTCCATGACCATTGCCGCCCTGACCGAGCCGGCGTTTGCCCGCCTGATGAAGCCGTTGATTGACGGCGGCTTTGTCAACAAGGACCCGAAGGCCATTGTCTGGGTGCCGATGGCCATCGTCGGGGTATTCCTGGTGCGCGGCATCACCAGTTTCATCAACGAATACACCTCCAGCTGGCTGGCCGGGCATCTGGTGCAAACCCTGCGCCAGCAAATGTTTGCCAAGATGCTGCGTCTGCCGGTGCCGTATTACGCCGACAATCAGTCCGGCCGTCTGGTGTCGCGTATTTCCTTTGACGTCAACCAGGTGACCGAGGCGGGTTTCAATGTCATCACCGTCACGGTAAAAGACGGGGTGACTGCGGTCAGCCTGCTGGCCTGGCTGCTGTATATCGACTGGCAGCTGACCATCATCTGCTTGGTGGTGATGCCGGTGGTGACGGTGTGCATGCGCATGGTGGCCAAACGCCTGCGTGGCCTGGCGCTGGAGAATCAGCAGCACATGGCAGACCTGACCCAGATTCTGGGCGAGGGGGTGGATTGTCAGAAAGTGATCAAGGTTTATGGTGGCGAAGAATACGAAGAAAGCCGCTTTAACGAGGCGGCGCAGGCCATCCGTCGTAACGGGGTGAAGCAGAGCGCCGCCAGTTCGGCCAATACCGGGGTGACCCAGCTGATGATTGCCTGTGCGCTGGCCGCCATTCTGTATTTTGCTGCCTTGCGCGCCCAGCATGGTTCGTTCACCGCGGGTGACTTCATGTCCTTCCTTACCGCCATGATGCTGCTGTTTGCACCGGTGAAACGGATTACCGGCATTTCCCAGGCCATGCAGCGTGGCCTGGCGGCGGCGCAAAGTGTGTTCACTTTCCTGGACGAACCGGGCGAGCCGGATCATGGCACCCGCCGTCTACCGCAAACTCAGGGGCGCCTGCGTTTTGACAAGGTGTCCTTCCGCTATCCGAATGCCGAACGCGATGTGTTGCAGCAGGTCAGCCTGGAGGTGAACTCGGGTGAAACCGTGGCGCTGGTGGGCTCTTCCGGCAGCGGAAAAACCACGCTGGTCAGCCTGATTCCGCGTTTTTACGAGCCCTTGTCCGGGCGGATCACTCTGGATGGCATTGCGCTGGACGACATCGTCCTGGCTGATCTGCGCCATCACATCGCCATGGTGAGCCAGGATGTGGTGCTGTTTAACGATACCGTGGCAGCAAACATTGCCTATGGTGCACGCGACAATATCAGTCGTGAGCAGATCATCGAAGCGGCGCGTGCGGCGAATGCGCTGGAGTTCATTGAGGCCATGCCGCAGGGCCTGGACACGCAGATTGGTGAAAACGGGGTGCGATTGTCTGGCGGTCAGCGTCAACGTCTGGCCATTGCCCGTGCCCTGCTGAAGAATGCCCCCTTGCTGATTCTGGATGAAGCGACTTCGGCGCTGGATACCCAGTCGGAGCGGCTGGTGCAGGCGGCGTTGGAGAACCTGATGAAGAATCGCACCACCATCGTCATCGCCCATCGCCTGTCCACCATCGAAAACGCCGATCGCATCATCGTGATGCATCAGGGGCGGGTGGCGGAACAGGGGAGTCATCAGCAATTGATGTTGCAGGATGGGCTGTATGCCCGCTTGCACAGTCTGCAGTTCCGGGAGCCCGAGGCCGGGGCCGTCTGATGATGTGAGTGGCCGGGTAAACAAAACAGGCTGCCGTGAGGCAGCCTGTTTTCATGATGCTGGCAGCGCGCGTATCAGGCCTTGGCCGCAAACAGGGGGTCCTGCGGAGCCAGCTGGCGGCCCGCCTCCTGGATGGTGCGCCATACCGGCTGATCCTTCACCTGGGCCTGGATGTCCCGCGCAAGGCGGCAGTAGGCCTTGCCATTGCCTTCGGAGGAATAGGCTCGCAGCAGCGTGACCTTGATCGACAGATTGTGCGGCTCGTCCTTCATGGCGTCCTTGAGGACCCGCACCGCATCAGCGCTACGGCCATAAGCCAGGAAAACCTCGGCTTCGCCCACTGGGTCGATGCCACGGGCGCGCGGCTTTTTATATGTCGCCTTGCGCCACAGCTGACGGGCAAGGTAGTAAGTGCTCATCAGGCCGAAACTGGCCGTCAATGCGGTAATGGCATCCACCTGGGCTTCCCTCCGAGATTCTCTCTCTGCTTGAATTATGCAGTCGATTATTCGGGTAGCCGCACCTCACCGCAATCCGTAGAACTCCTTAATGGCGTAAAGGTTTTATCTGTTCCGGGCGGGCGTGGCTTACTGCAGTGCCAGTGTCGGGTCGATATGCGGGCTGTGGAACAGCGACTCCAGCAGGGGGGCCGGCAGTCCGGGCTGGATGACGGCCTGCCCCAGTTTCTTGAGCAGCACAAAGCGGATGACGCCGCTTTCGACCTTTTTGTCGTGACCCATGTGGCGCAGCCACTCTGCTGCGCCAAAGTCCGGGCTGCGTACTGGCAGGCCGGCTGCCGCAATCAAGGCCTGCACGCGGGCCACGTCCTCCTCTGTCAGCCAGCCCAGGGCTTGCGAGGCGGCGGCGGCCAGCACCATGCCGGCGCCTACTGCTTCGCCATGCAGCCATTGGCCATAGCCCAGGCCGGCTTCAATGGCATGGCCGAAGGTGTGGCCCAGGTTGAGCAGGGCACGTACGCCCTGTTCCTTTTCATCCTGGCCGACAATCTCGGCTTTCATTTCGCAGGAACGGCGTACGGCGTATTGCAGCGCAGCCGGGTCGCGTGCACGCAGTTGGTCCATATTGGCTTCCAGCCAGCCAAGGAAGTCGATATCACCCAGCAAGCCGTATTTGATGATTTCGGCAATGCCGGCGGACAGTTCGCGTTCCGGCAGGGTGGCGAGCAGGTCCATGTCGGCCAGCACCAGTCTGGGCTGGTAGAAGGCGCCAATCATGTTTTTGCCCAGCGGGTGGTTGATGGCGGTCTTGCCTCCCACCGAGGAGTCCACCTGCGCCAGCAAGGTGGTGGGAATCTGGATGAAGGGGGCACCGCGCTGATAGCAGGCAGCGGCAAAGCCGGTCATGTCGCCGATCACGCCGCCACCCAGGGCAATCAGCGTGGTCTTGCGCTCGGCATTGGCAGCCAGCAGTGCGTCGAAGATCAGGTTCAGCGTTTGCCAGTTCTTGTGCTCTTCTCCATCCGGCAGCACCACCGGAATGGTGCGGACGCCATGCTGTTCCAGCTGCTGGGTGAGACGCTGCAGATAGAGCGGGGCGACGACCTCATTGGTGATGATGGCCACCTGCGGGATGGGCAGGTGGGGCAGGATCAGTTCGACCTGATCGAGCAGTCCGTGGCCAATGTGAATGGGGTAGCGGGTGTCCGGCAAGGTCAGGTCGAGCGTGATCATGGGTCAGGTCTTGGCTGGGATGTGATGCAGCTGATCGAGCAGGCGGCTGACCAGCAGGTTGACGTTTTGCTGCGAGGTATCGACCACGATGTCGGCCACTTCGCGATACAGCGGGTCGCGCTGTTCCAGCAGGCTTTGCAGCTTGGCGCGCGGATCGGCAATTTGCAGCAGGGGACGGTTCTTGTCGTGCATGGTGCGGGCCAGCAGGTCGTCGATGGATGCCCGCAAATAGATCACCACACCGTGACGGGCCAGTTCGGCGCGGTTTTCCGGCCGCAGTACTGCACCACCACCGGTGGCCAGCACGATATTGTTCATTCTGACCAGATCGGCAATGACCGAGCTTTCCCGGTCGCGAAAGCGCAGCTCGCCTTCGATATCGAATATGGTGGCAACGCGAACACCGGTGCGCGCCTCGATTTCATGATCCGAGTCGTAGAAGGTTTTGCCGGTCTTGCGCGCCAGGGCTCTGCCAACGGTGGTCTTGCCGGCGCCCATCAGCCCGACAAGAAAAAAATTGCCTGCCATGTTCTCCATGGCAGGCATTGTAGCTGATGCAGGCTGGGTCTGTCTGCGCGGGCCGACGACAAAATCGCTTGCCCGGGTTCGTTCTCAGCGGTTTTGCAGGTTCAGGTCTTCCACCACACGCGGGGTGATGAAAACCAGCAGCTCCGTGCGGTTGTTCTTCTCCACCTTGCTGCGGAACAGCGCACCAAGGAAGGGGATGTCACCCAGCAGCGGAACCTTGTTGGTGGTGTTGTCCAGCGTCTGCTGATAAATGCCGCCAATCACCACGGTGCCACCGTTTTCCACCATCACCTGCGTCTTGACTACCTTGGTGTCGATGGCCGGGGTACTGTTGACGATAAGGGTGCTGTTGACCGTGTCCTTGTTGATCTGGATTTCCATCAGCACGCGGTTGTCGGGGGTGATCTGCGGGGTCACCTTCAGGCTAAGGTTGGCCTTTTTGAACGAAACCGAGGTGGCGCCGCTGGAGCTGGCCTCCTGGTAGGGGATTTCCGTGCCTTGTTCGATGCTGGCTTCCACCCGGTCGGCAGTCATGATCCGTGGATTAGCCAGCACCTTGCCCTTGTCGCCGCTCTCCATTGCATCCAGTTCCAGTCCGATGGCGGCACGTGAGCCGGCCCCAAACACTGCGCCGATGGAGTTGTAGGTGCCGGACAAGCCCAGGTTGACCCCGGAATTGAGCGGAATGGTGCCGGTGGTGGCACCGGTGCCGATATTGTGGCTGGTGATGGCGTCGGCAACGCTACCGCCCAGGCTGAAGCCGGATCCTGCCCTGGCCACATTGAGCTTCACCCCCAGGCTCTTGCTCCAGTCATCGGTGGCTTCGACGATGCGTGCTTCGATCAGTACCTGCTTGACCGGGATATCAGTCTTGATGATCAGATCGCGGATCTTGTCGATCACGCTTTGCGTGTCGTTGATGATCAGCGTATTGGTTTTCGGATCGATCAGCGCACTGCCACGCGAAGAGAGCAGTCCGTTATTGGCCGTATTGTTGGTACCGCTGGTGGTACTGCTGCCGTCCAGAATCTTCTTGAAGTCCTCGGCCGAACGATAACGCAATACAAAGGTTTCCGAGCGTACCGGCTCCAGTGCCGTCAGCTGCTGCTTGCCTTCCAGTATCTGTTTGTCGCGCGCCAATAGTTCTTCACGCGGGGCGATATTGATGATGTTGCCGTTGCGGCGCTGGTCCAGTCCCTTGGTCTGCAAGATCAGGTCCAGTGCCTGGTCCCATGGCACGTCTTTCAGGCGCAGGGTGATATTGCCGGTGACCGAGTCGCTGGTGACAATGTTCAGGCCGGTAAATTCGGCAATCACCTGCAAGACCGTGCGCACTTCGATGTTCTGGAAATTGAGCGACAGCTTGTCGCCCTTGTATTGTGGCTTGCTGTTCAGTTCGTTCTTGCTGGCGCTTTCCACCACGGCCTTGCGTACTTCCACCACCAGCTTGCGTTCGGTCTGGTAGGAGGAGAACTCCCAGTCGCCTTGTGGCTGGATCAGAATGCGGCTGTTGCGCCCCTGATTGCTGGCGATCACCTTGTCCACCGGGGTGGCGAAGTCGCTGACATCCATGCGCTTCTCCAGGGTGCGCGGCAGATTGGCACTCATCACGTCGAGTACCAGGTCTTTGCCGTCGCGCCGTACATCCACCGGCGTATTGGCGGCAGGAAGGGTGATTTCCACCCGGCCTTCACCGCCCTTGCCCCGGCGGAAGTCCAGCCCCAGCGGAGTGGTGGCCACGGTGGCCTGGGCCGTGGCTTCACTGGCAGCCGTGCTGTTGACGGGAGCCTGTTCCTGCGAAGTGGCATTCTGCTGTACCGGCGTCATGCTGTTGCCGATGCGGACCAGCAGCTTGTTGCCGGACAGGGTGGTGCTGTAGCTCACATTGTGGGCCAGGTTCAGCACCAGCCGCGAGCGGCCATTGGCTTCCACCGCCACGGCAGACTTGATGATGGGGTTGCCCAGATCGACGAAATTCTTTGGCAGCTTGACCTGGGTGTCGGCAAAGTCGAAGGCAACCCGTGCCGGATTGGCGATGGCGAAGCTGTTGGGCTTGATGGCCGGGCCATCGAAGGTGACTTGCAGCAACTGGCTGTCGCCATCGCTCTGGGCTACGTCGATCGCCGTAATGGATGCGGCATGGGCAACGGAAAACGCGATGGACAGACCCAGCCCGGATAACAGTTTGATTGAATGGTTTTTCATTATTTCTGCCCTTGTTCATCCAGGTACATGCTGGTTTCGCGTTGTACCCATTCTCCGTTCAGATCTTCCACGGTCTCGGAAAGCACGAGTTCGGTATCGCTGATGCGCTTGACCTGGCCAAAGTTGGGGCCGATGAAGTTGCCCGGCTGCACGCGATAGATGCTGCCTTCCGGGGTGCGGATCAGTGCATAGCTGATGCCGTTGCGCTTGAGCAGGCCGACCATCTTCAGCTTGTCCAGATCATAGTTTTCCAGTAGTTCGCGTGG
This sequence comes from Aquitalea sp. ASV15, assembly GCF_016429115.1. Taxonomy (NCBI): domain Bacteria; kingdom Pseudomonadati; phylum Pseudomonadota; class Betaproteobacteria; order Neisseriales; family Chromobacteriaceae; genus Aquitalea; species Aquitalea sp. ASV15. The sequence goes on from NZ_JAELTZ010000010.1 coordinate 12,375, forward strand.
CCGCTTGAAGTCCGGCGCATTGGCCGCGTTCTGTTTCTTGGCCATTTGCAGCTTGATGGGGTTGAATGGATCGGGCAGGTCAAAGGCGCTGTAGGCAAAGGGCTGGTAGGCCTGTGCCTGGGGCAAGGGGTCGATCTGCCCGCGCAGGCCTTGACTGGCCTGCTGCATCCAGGCGCGCAAGTCGTCGGTGTTGCCAGCGCCGCAGGCACTGAGCAGCAGTGGGCACAGCAGGGCGGCGAGAGTCGGTTTCAGTGTCATTTCACTCTCACTTCTTCGGCGGCTGGGCCGCGGCCATGCGTTCTTCCGGTTCGAGCGCGCGATAGGTTTTGGCTGTGGCTTCCATCGTCATGCGCGCGGCGTCCTTGCCCTGACCTGGTGTCAGGCTGATGTCGCCAATGGTGACAATGCGCGACAGTTGCGCCACATCGCTGACAAAAGCCGCCAGGTCGGAGTAGCTGCCGGTCAGTCTGATGGCAATGGGGACCTCCGCCATTTCCGCCGTTTTGACCTCACCGTTGGGGCGGAACAACTCGAACTGCAGGCCGCGGCCGATGCCGGCCTGGTTGATTTCAGTCAGCAGGGCGTCCATGTCCGCCTTGGTAGGCAGTTGCTTGAGCAGTGCGCCAAACGACAGCTGGATTTCTTTCAGCTGCTGTTGCAGGGCTTCCAGATTGATGGCCTGGCGCTTTTTGTCGATGAAAGTCTGCTTGAGTTGTTCTTCCTGCTGATGGGCGTTGTTCAGCTTGTCCATCTGGTCGCTCAGCACAAAGAAATAGCCCAGAAACAGAAAAACCCCGGCCATGAAGGTGAGCACGACCAGCTGTGCCGGCAGTGGCCAGTTGGGCATGTCCTTGGGGTCGAGATTGCGGAACTCGTCTAGGGTCATGGCTTGGCTCCCTGCGCTGCCACCTGGCTGGCTGGCGCACTGGCGGCAGCCGGCAGTTTCAGCGTGCTGGTAAGGCTGAACTCGCTGACGCGCTGGTTATTGACCACGGCCGACTTCACCTCGATCAGTTGTGGTTCGTTGAAGATCTGCGATTGCGCCAGGGTGCGCATGTAGTTGGATACCCGCGCACCGGACAGGCCGTAGCCGGAGAAGGAGAAGGTGTTGCCGCTCTGCTTGAAGCTCTTGAGATAGATGCCATCCGGCGTCTGCCGCAGCAGCTGGTCGAACACATGCACGGCGTCATTGCGCCCTTGCTGCAGTCTTTCCACCAGTTGTTTGCGCGCCAGCAGGTCGTCGCGCTGCTTTTTCAGCATGCCGATATCCTTGATCTGCTGGTTGAGCTTGGTGATTTCCGCTTGCAGGAACTGATTGCGTTCATCCTGGCGCGACTGGCGGGCGTCCAGCACGAAATAGCTGATACCGATGATCAGCAGGGCGGCAGCCACCGCACAGCCCAGTAATAACTGGAAACGCAGGCGATGGGCGGCTTTTTTCTGCTCGCGGTGCGGCAGGAGGTTGATGCGTATCATCAGTCAAACCTCCGCATGGCCAGACCGCAGGCAATCAGCAGTGCCGGTGCATCGAGCAACAGTTCTTTCAGGCGGATCGAGCTGGATTGCACCATGGAGGTGAACGGATTGGCGATCATGGTGCTGATCTGGGTGCGGGAAGCCACCGCGTCATCCAGGCCCGGCAGCATGCTGCAGCCTCCACCCAGCAGGATGTAGTCCACGCGCAGGTATTGCGACACGCTGACCGTGGTGTAGAAAAATTGCAGCGCTCGCTGGATTTCCTGCGCCAGCGAGTCGACAAAGGGATGCATCAGTTCCGATTCGTAGCCATCCGGCATGGCCATGCTGCGCTTGCCGTTTTCGGCTTCGTCAAAGCTGATGCCGTAGCGGCGCTGGATGTCACGCGTCAGTTGCTGTCCACCAAAAACCTGTTCGCGATAGTAGATCTGCTGGCCATTCCGGATGACGTTGCAATGAATTTTGGTGGCGCCGATATCAAACAGCGCGAATGTCTGATTCATGCCGTGATCGGGCAATTGCTGCTGGATCTGCTCGAAAGCGGTCATCATGGCAAATGACTCAACATCCACCAGCTGGGCGCGCAGGCCGGCCATTTCCACCACGGCCACCCGTTCTTCCACTTTTTCCTTGCGGGCAGCACACAGCAGTACTTCCAGATCATCCAGGCTGCTGCTGGAGGGCCCCAGCACCTGGTAATCCAGATTCACCTCTTCCAGCGGGAAGGGAATGATCTGGTTGGCTTCCGATTCGATCATGCCTTCCATGTCTTCGGACTGGCTGACCGGTACCAACAGTTTTTTGTAAATCGCCATCGAGGTGGGAATGGCGATGGCGACGTTCTTGATCGGACTGCCCAGACGCTTCCAGGCCTTGCGCACCGCCTCGGAAATACCTTCGATATCGACCAGGTTGCCTTCGGAAACCGCTTCCTTGGGCAGGGCTTCTATGACGTAACGCTCAATCTGATAATTCTTGCCGGATCTGGAAAGCTCGACTAGCTTGATGGACGTGGTGCTGATATCAAGACCGAGCAAGGGAACACTCTTGGACTTCCCCAATCCAAGCTGATCCAGCCAATCTGTCCCGAACCGTAATTTGTCGGATAGCATCAGTTAAGGCCCCGAAAAGGTCTAGTGCGACAGTTTTTGCACCATCGCGGTCAATGTTTGTCTTGCTCATTCTCACAAGACGTTATAATCCGCTTTCTTCCGAAAGCCTATTTGTAATTATGTTCAAACGACTTCTTGCGATTTTGGCCGGTCTGGTTATTGGTGGGGCCGTTCTGGCAGCCGGTGCGGCAGCCATTGCGATCATCATAACCTACCCGCGTTTGCCAAGTCTTGATGTGCTCACGGATTACCGTCCAAAAATTCCACTGCGCGTCTACTCGGCGGATGGCCAGTTGCTGGGTGAGTTTGGCGAGGAGCGTCGCTCCTTTGCCCGCATCCATGAAGTCCCGCAGCTGATGAAGCAAGCCTTGCTGGCTGCCGAAGACGAGCGATTCTACCAGCATAGCGGCGTGGATTACGTCGGTGTCATGCGTGCCGCCGTCGGCAATCTGGTGTCCGGTCACGCCCGTTCCGGTGCCAGTACCATCACCATGCAGGTGGCCAAGAACTTCTTTCTGTCCAGTGAAAAGACTTTCACGCGTAAGTTTAATGAAGCCTTGCTCGCTTTCAAAATCGAACATACGCTTTCCAAGGATCAGATTCTCGAGCTGTACTTCAATCAGATCTATCTTGGGCAGCGTGCTTACGGTTTTTCTGCCGCGGCACAGGCTTATTTCGGCAAGCCCATCACCGACTTGAGCGTGGCCGAGATGGCGATGCTGGCGGGTCTGCCCAAGGCCCCGTCGGCATATAACCCCATCGTCAATCCCGACCGTGCCCGGCTGCGCCAGCAGTATGTGCTGCGCCGCATGCGCGAGCTCAACTTCATTACCCAGGACCAGTATGACGCTGCCGTAAAAGAGCCACTGCGGCTGGCCAGCGCCACGGTCGACAGCAACCAGCCGGCCCTGTATGTGGCGGAAATGGTGCGTCAGGCCATGTACGAGCGCTATAAGGATGCGGCCTACACCGAGGGCTACAAGGTGTACACCACGCTGGACAGCCATCACCAGCAATGGGCCTATGATGCGCTGCGTGCCGGCCTGCTCGACTTTGATCGCAAGCAGGGTTACCGCGCACCGGAAAGCTATATCGATCTGGCCTCGGCGGAAGGGGAAGACCAGACCGAAGCGCTGGATGATGCACTGTCTGAAATTCGCGACAGCGGCGACATGCAGGCGGCCATTGTCTTGTCGGCCAGTCCGTCCGAAGTACGAGCCTATATGCGCGGCGGCAAGGTGGCGGTCATCAAGGGGGCGGGGCTGGAGTTTGCCCGGCGCGCGCTCAATCCCAAGCTGGCAGCCGACAAGCAGATTCGCCGTGGTGCGGTGATTCGTGTGCGTGCCAATGACAAGGGCTACTGGGAAATCGTGCAGATGCCGGATGTCGAAGGGGCATTTGTCTCGATGGATCCGCGTAGCGGTGCCATCAAGTCGCTGGTGGGCGGCTTCGACTTCAACCGTCGCAGCTTCAATCACGTCACCCAGGCCTGGCGTCAGCCCGGCTCCACCTTCAAACCATTCATCTACTCCTCTGGCATCGAGCGTGGGGTGACGCCGTCCACCCTGTTCAACGATGCCCCGCTCACCGTGCCGGGTGCACCCGGTTCGCCCAGCTGGGAGCCGAAGAACGATGATGGCAAGTTTGCCGGCCTGATCAGCCTGCGCCGCGCGCTGACCCAGTCGAAGAACCTGGTGTCGGTGCGGCTGCTGATGGCGGTGGGGACGGATTATGCCCAGCAATACATCCAGCGCTTTGGTTTCTCGCCCAAGCAGCATCCGGCCTACCTGACCATGGCACTGGGCGCCGGTGCGGCCACGCCGCTGCAGATGGCCGAGGGCTATTCGGTGTTCTCCAATGGTGGCTACCGTATCAAGGCCTTCTTCATTGACCGCATCGAAGACCAGTCCGGCCATGTGCTGGCCAAGACCCAGCCGGCTATCGCCGGTCAGAACGCCACCCAGGCCATCGATCCGCGTAACGCCTTCATCATGACTTCCATGCTGAAGGACGTGGTGCGCTACGGTACGGCGGCCAAGGCCATGAGCCTGGGGCGCATGGATCTGGCCGGCAAGACCGGTACCACCAGCGACTGGAAGGATGCCTGGTTTGTCGGCTTCAATCCCAACCTGGTAGCGGCTACCTGGGTGGGCTACGATCAGCCGCGCTCGCTCGGCCGTTACGGCTATGGCGGTACGGCGGCCTTGCCGGTATGGATGAACTATATGGCCAATGCGCTCAAGGGCGTGCCCGAGGTGGAACTGCCGGTGCCGGCTGGCATCGTGGTGAAGCCGGGTGCCGGCCAGCGTGGTGGCGACGAGTACTACTATGAAGAGTTCCAGAAAACCAATCCGGAGCTGAAGATCGACAATCACGGCACGGTACCGGGCAGCAATGCCTCGGATGCCGCGGCAGATGATGTGACCGCCAAGGACCCGAATGCCCCTGCGGCCAAGGATGCGGTGGAAAACGTCAAGGAGTTGCTGTTCTAGCCGCCCCCGGCTGGCGCAGCTTGCCAGCTGCCTGATTCGGATCGCTCGCCCGCCCTGCCATGCAGGGCGGTTTTTTTTGTGGGCGACCACGGCCTTGCCATGCATTATCTGCATGTCAGCCAGCCCGCAGCAGCCGGCAGGCCGCGCCAGCTGGGCTGGGCTGGTGTGATGGCTTCATGCCGATTAACATCTATAAACATGTTGGCTATAGGCAGTGTCATGTCGATTGCCTATCATCGCCACTTGTTTCAGGGTGGGCCTGCCGCCCTTTTGCCACTGCTGACCGCTCCTTGCTCCTGGCCGGGGGCGTATCCCGGAAATCCATCATGTCCGATACCGCTGCCAAGTCCACCCATACCCTGCGCAATGTTTCCCTGCTTTTGCTGCTGTTGGCGGCTGGCGGGTGGTGGTGGAACAGTCATCGCACGGCAGCGGCCGATGCCGCCAGCACACCACGCAAGGGCGGTGGGCCGATTGCGGTGGCCGTGGCCACGGTGAGCCGGCAGGATGCCCCCTTGCAGCTGGGGGCGCTGGGCACGGTCAACTCGCCCAATACCGTTACCGTGCACAGCCGGGTGGATGGCCAACTGATGGCCCTGCATTTTGAAGAAGGGCAGCCCGTCCAGAAGGGCCAGCTGCTGGCCGAACTGGACCCGCGCCCCTATCAGGCCGCCCTGACCCAGGCCGAAGGCCAGTTGCTGCGCGATCAGGCCTTGCTGCAAAACGCCCAGCTCGATCTGGCACGCTACCAGCAGCTGTTGGCGCAGAATTCCATTGCCAAGCAGCAGGTCGATACCCAGCAAGCCCTGGTGCGCCAGTATCAGGGCACGGTGAAGCTGGATCAGGGCGCGGTGGCCAATGCCCGCCTGCAACTGGATTACAGCCGGGTGACCGCGCCGGTAGCCGGCCGGGCCGGTCTGCGCCAGGTCGATCCGGGCAATATCGTGCATGCCAGCGACAGCAATGGCGTGGTGGTGATTACCCAGACCCAGCCCATCAATGTGGTGTTTGCCATTCCCGAGGTCAGCCTCAGCCAGGTACTGGCGGCGGCCCGTGCCGCCAAGGGCAAATTGCAGGTGGAAGCCTGGGACCGCGATAACCGCCACAAGCTGGCCGATGGCGAGTTGCTGGCCATCGACAACCAGCTGAGCACCAGTACCGGCACGGTCAATCTCAAGGCCCGCTTTGCCAATGCCGATGAGGCGCTGTTTCCCAACCAGTTTGTCAACGTGCATCTGCAGCTGGGCGTACAAGCCGGTGCCACGCTGCTGCCCAGTGTGGCCTTGCAACTGGGCAAGGTGGGCAGCTATGTCTATACCGTCAATCCGGATCAGACCGTCAGCATCAGCAAGGTGAAGCCGGGCGCGGTGTCGGGGGACAATACCATTATCGAAGAAGGGGTGAAACCCGGTCAGAAAGTGGTGGTGGACGGGCTGGACAAGCTGCGTGACGGAGCCCAGGTCAAGGTGATCGACCGTGCGGCGCAACAGGCCGGCAGCAACGAGGGAGCAGGCAAGGGCAAGCACCACCAGCACGCAGCCAGTGGTGGCTGGAGCGGCCAGCGCCAGCATGCCTCGGCCGCCAATTAAGCGCAGGATGACGGCATGAACCCCTCACGTCCCTTCATTCTGCGGCCGGTGGCCACCACCTTGCTGATGCTGGCCATCCTGCTGACCGGCATCGTCGCCTGGAAGCTGCTGCCGGTATCGGCGTTACCCGAGGTGGACTATCCCACCATCCAGGTGGTGACCCAGTATCCGGGCGCCAGCCCGGAGGTCATCACCTCTTCCATCACGGCACCCCTGGAGCGGCAGTTCGGCCAGATGCCCGGTCTCGCCCAGATGACCTCCACTAGCTCCGGTGGCGCTTCGGTGATCACCCTGCAGTTCAGCCTGGAGCTGACGCTGGACGTGGCCGAGCAGGAAGTACAGGCCGCCATCAACGCGGCGGGTAATCTGTTGCCCAGCGACCTGCCCAATCCACCGATCTACAACAAGGTGAACCCGGCCGATACGCCCATCCTCACCATTGCCGTCAGCTCGGATACCCTGCCGCTGACCAAGCTGGAAGACCTGGTCGATACCCGGCTGGCACAAAAACTATCGCAAGTGCCGGGCGTGGGCTTGGTCAGCCTCAGCGGTGGCCAGCGGCCTGCGGTACGCATCCAGAGCAATCCCAAGGCGCTGGCCGCGCGCGGCCTGACGCTGGAAGACATCCGCACCGCCATCGGCAATGCCAACGTCAATCAGGCCAAGGGCAGTTTTGATGGCCCGCAGCAGGCTTCCACCGTGGATGGCAACGACCAGCTGAAATCGGCCGAGGAGTATAAGGACGTCATCGTGGCCTACCAGAACGGTGCCGCGGTGCGGCTGCGTGATGTGGCCAAGGTGGTGGATGCGGCGGAAAACCTGCGTCTGGCCGCCTGGGCTGGCAATACGCCGTCCATCATCCTCAATGTGCAGCGCCAGCCGGGTGCCAATGTGATCCAGGTGACCGACCGCATCAAGGCGCTGCTGCCGCAATTGCAAGGCAGCCTGCCGGGCGCGGTGGATGTGAAAGTGCTGAGTGACCGCACCGTCACCATCCGTGCCTCGGTAAAAGATGTCGAATTCGAGCTGCTGCTGGCCATTGCGCTGGTGGTGATGGTGATCTTTGTCTTCCTGCGCAATGTGCCGGCCACCATCATTCCCGCCGTGGCCGTGCCGCTGTCGCTGGTCGGCACCTTTGGCGTGATGTACCTCACCGGCTTTTCCATCAACAACCTCACCCTGATGGCGCTGACCATTGCCACCGGTTTTGTGGTGGACGATGCCATCGTGATGATCGAAAACATCGCCCGCTACATCGAGGAGGGCGAAAAACCGCTGGCCGCAGCGCTGAAGGGCTCGCAGCAGATCGGCTTCACCATCATCTCGCTCACCTTTTCGCTGATTGCCGTGCTGATTCCGCTGCTGTTCATGGGGGATGTGGTGGGGCGCTTGTTCCGCGAGTTTGCCATCACCCTGGCGGTGTCCATCCTGATTTCCGCCTTCATTTCGCTGACCTTGACACCGATGATGTGCGCCCGCCTGCTCAAGCATGTGCCGGAGGACAAACAGGGCCGTTTCTACCATGCCAGCGGCGCCTTCTTCGACCGCATCATTGCCCGTTACGGCCAGATGCTCAGCTGGGTGCTGCAGCGGCAAAAGCTCACCTTGCTGGTGGCCGCAGGCACACTGGTGATGACGGTCTTGCTGTATATGGCCGTGCCCAAGGGCTTTTTCCCGCTGCAGGACACCGGGGCCATCATGGGTAGCAGCGAGGCGGCGCAAACCATTTCCTTTGCGGCCATGGCACAGAAGCAGCAGCAACTGGCCGAAGTCTTGCTGAAAGACCCGGCGGTGGACAGCCTGTCATCGTTTATCGGGGTGGATGGCAATAATGCCTCGCTCAATAGTGGCCGCTTGCAGATCAACCTCAAGCCCAAGGACGAGCGCGATGACATCCGCGCCGTGCTGGCGCGCTTGCAGCAGCACGCGGCCGATGTGCCGGGCATGTCGCTGTATCTGCAGCCGGTGCAGGATCTGTCCATCGACACCCGCGTCAGCCGCACCCAGTACCAGTTCACCCTGCAGGCCACCAGCCCGGACGACCTGTCGCTGTGGGTGCCCAGGCTGGTGCACAAGCTGAACCAGTTGCCGGAGCTGGCCGATGTCGCCAGCGACTTGCAGGACAAGGGCTTGCAAGCCTATGTCAATATCAACCGTGATGCGGCCGCCCGGCTGGGTGTCACCACCGCCGCCATCGACAATGCGCTGTACGATGCCTTTGGCCAGCGGCTGATTTCCACCATCTTCACCCAGACCAACCAGTACCGCGTGGTGCTGGAGGTGGATGCGCAAAGCCAGCGCGGCCCGCTGTCGCTCAAGGGCATTTATGTGCCCACCGCCAGTGGCGGCCCGGTGCCGCTGGATACCGTGGCCAGCATCGAGGAGCGTCCCACCGCGCTCACCATCAACCATCTGGGGCAGTTCCCCACCACCACGGTGTCGTTCAACCTGGCCAAGGGGGCGGCACTGGGGCCGGCGGTGGAGGCCATCCGTCAGGCCGAGGCCGAGCTGGGCATGCCGGCCAGCCTCGATACCAAGTTCCAGGGCGCGGCGCTGGCCTTCCAGGCTTCGCTCAGCAACACGTTGTGGCTGATCCTGGCGGCCATCGTCACCATGTATATCGTGCTGGGCGTGCTGTACGAGAGCTATATTCATCCCATTACCATCTTGTCCACGCTACCCTCGGCCGGCATCGGCGCCTTGCTGGCCTTGCTGGTGTCCGGCAACGACCTGTCGGTGATCGCCATCATCGGCATCATCCTGCTGATCGGCATCGTCAAGAAAAACGCCATCATGATGATCGACTTTGCGCTGGAGGCCGAGCGCGAGCAGGGCATGAGCCCGCGTGATGCCATCTACCAGGCCTGCCTGCTGCGCTTCCGCCCCATCCTGATGACCACCATGGCGGCGCTGCTGGGTGCGCTGCCGCTGATGCTGGGTGGCGGCATGGGTTCCGAGCTGCGTTCGCCGCTGGGGGTGACCATGGTGGGCGGCCTGATGGTCAGCCAGGTGCTGACGCTGTTTACCACGCCGGTGATCTACCTGGCCTTCGACCGGCTGGCACGCCGTTTCCGTCGCCCGCCGGAAATCGCGGTGGATGAGGCCGGGTCATGATTCCGTCCGCCCCTTTCATCCGCCGGCCGATTGCCACCACGCTGCTGACACTGGCCATCCTGCTGGCGGGTTTCCTCGCCTTCAAGCTGCTGCCGGTATCGCCCTTGCCGCAGGTGGATTTTCCCACCATCTCGGTCAGCGCCAAGCTGCCCGGCGCCAGCCCGGAAACCATGGCTGCCACTGTGGCCACGCCGCTGGAACGGGCGCTGGGGCGCATTGCCGGGGTGACTGAAATCACCTCGTCCAGCTCGCTGGCTTCCTCGCGCATCACCCTGCAATTCGACCTCAACCGCGACATCAACGGCGCGGCCCGCGATGTGCAGGCGGCCATCAATGCCGCCCGTTCGCTATTGCCCACCGGCATGCCGTCCAACCCGACCTATCGCAAGGTGAACCCGGCCGATGCGCCCATCATGATCATCGGCCTCACCTCCGACTCGCTGACCCGTGGCCAGATGTATGATGCCGCCGACTCCATCCTCGGCCAGAAGCTGGCGCAGGTGGAGGGCATTGGCGATGTCAATATCGGTGGCGGGGCCCAGCCGGCGGTACGGGTGGAAATGAATCCGCTGCAGCTGAACCATTACGGTATCGGCATGGAAACGGTGCGCGCCGCCATCACCAGCACCAATGCCAACCGGCCCAAGGGTTTTCTGGAAGACGAGCAGCGCCACTGGCAGGTACAGGCCAATGACCAGGCGGGCAAGGCCAGCGACTATCTGCCGCTGGTGGTCAGTTATAAAAACGGCGCGGCGGTGCGGGTGGCGGATGTGGCCGAGGTAAAGGATTCGGTACTGGATGTGCGCAATGCCGGCCTCTTGGGCAGGCAGCCGGCGGTGATGATCATCCTGTTCCGCCAGCCTGGCGCCAACATCATCGAGACGGTAGACCGGGTGAATGCCTTGCTGCCGCAGCTGCAGGCGTCGATTCCCGCCGCCATCAAGATGCAGGTGGTGATGGACCGTACCTCCACCATTCGTGCCTCGCTGTCCGAGGTGGAGCGTTCGCTGCTCATTTCCATCGCGCTGGTCATCCTGGTGGTTTTCCTGTTCTTGCGTAATGGCCGCGCCACCGCCATTCCTGCCATCACCGTGCCAGTGTCGCTGGTGGGCACCTTCGCGGTGATGTATCTGTGCGGCTTCTCGCTCAACAACCTCAGCCTGATGGCGCTGACCATTGCCACCGGTTTCGTGGTGGACGACACCATCGTGGTGCTGGAAAACATTGCCCGCCATATCGAAAACGGCATGAAACCCTTGCAGGCGGCGCTGCAGGGCGCGCGCGAGGTGGGCTTTACCGTGCTGTCGATGAGCATTTCGCTGATTGCGGTGTTCATTCCCATCCTGATGATGGGCGGCATCATTGGCCGGCTGTTCCGCGAGTTCGCCGTTACCTTGTCGGTGGCCATCATGGTGTCGCTGCTGGTGTCGCTCACCACCACGCCCATGCTGTGCGCGCGCTGGCTCAAACCGCATGCCGAACGGCCGCCGGGCCGCTGGTTCCGCTGGAGTGAAAACCTGTTCGAGCGCATGCTGGCCGGCTATCGGCGCAGTCTGGGCTGGGCCTTGCGCCATGGCCCGCTGATGATGCTGATACTGGGCGCCACCATTGCGCTGAATGTCTATCTGTACGTGATCGTGCCCAAGGGCTTTTTTCCGCAGCAGGATACCGGCCGCCTCACTGGCATGATCAAGGCCGACCAGAGCATTTCCTTCCAGGCCATGCAGCAGAAACTGCAGCGCTTTATCGACGTGGTGGGGCAGGACCCGGCGGTGGACAAGGTGATCGGCTTTACCGGTGGCGGCCAGCGCAATACCGCCAATATGTTTGTCAGCCTCAAGCCGCTGGGACAACGCAGCGAGTCGGCGGACCAGGTCATTGCCCGCCTGCGCAAGCGGCTGGCGCGCGAGCCCGGCGCGCAGCTGTTCTTGCAGTCGGTGCAGGATATCCGCATCGGCGGCCGGGCGGCCAATGCCCAGTACCAGTACACATTGCAGGGTGATGACCTGAACGCCTTGCGCAGCTGGACGCCCAAGGTACAGCAGGCGCTGCAAAAGCTGCCGATGCTGGCGGACATCAGCAGCGACCAGGAAATCAAGGGCCTGCAAACCACGCTGACCTTTGACCGCGATGCCATGGCGCGGCTGGGGCTGACCCAGTCGCAGGTCGACGCGGTGCTGAACGATGCCTTTGGCCAGCGCCAGGTGTCCACCATCTACAACCCGCTCAACCAGTACCATGTGGTGCTGGAAGTGGCGCCGCAGTTCTGGCAGAACCCGGAAGGCCTGCGCAGCATCTATCTGCAGACGCCCTCCGGCAGCCCGACCCCGCTGTCGGCCTTTGCCCGCTGGGAACCGACCAATACCTCGCTATCGGTCAACCACCAGAGCCAGTTTGCCGCCACCACGCTGTCCTTCAACCTGCCACCGGGCAGCTCGCTGTCCGATGCCACCGCGGCCATCGACAAGGCCACCGCCGAAATCGGCCTGCCCTCGTCGATACACGGCAGCTTCCAGGGCACGGCCAAGTCTTTCCAGGATTCGCTGGATAGCCAGCCCATGCTGATTCTGGCGGCACTGGTGGCGGTGTATATCGTGCTGGGCATGCTGTATGAAAGCGTGGTGCATCCACTGACCATCCTGTCCACGCTGCCCTCGGCCGGGGTAGGGGCCTTGCTGGCGCTGCTGGCCACTGGCGGCGAGTTCAACATCATTGCGCTGATTGGCGTGCTGCTGCTGATCGGCATCGTCAAGAAAAATGCCATCATGATGATCGACTTTGCCCTCACCGCCGAGCGCGAACAGGGCCTCAGCTCGCACGAGGCCATTCTGCAAGCCTGCCTGCTGCGCTTCCGCCCCATCATGATGACCACGCTGGCCGCGCTGTTTGGCGCACTGCCGCTGGCACTGGGCCATGGCGACGGTGCCGAGATGCGCACGCCGCTGGGCATTTCCATCGTCGGCGGCTTGCTGCTCAGCCAGCTGCTGACCCTCTATACCACGCCGGTGGTTTACCTTTATCTGGACCGTTTCCGTCTGTGGTGCCAGCAATGGCGCGACAGCGTACGGGCGCACGCTGCTGCAGGACACAAGGAATGACGCGCATGACTGCTTTATCCACGCGACCGGCGCTGGCCGCCTGCCTGATGGCCATGATGCTGGCGGGCTGCGCCATCGGCCCCGACTACACCAGGCCCAGGATGGATATCCCCGCGGCTTTCAAGGAAGACGGCCGCTGGAAGAGTGCCAGCCCGCAAGACGCCAGCCCGCGTGGTAACTGGTGGGAGGTTTATCAGGACCCGCAGCTGAATGAGCTGATGGCCACGCTCAACCGGCAAAGCCCCACCATTGCCCAGGCCGAGGCCAATTACCGTAATGCCCGTGCCTTGCTGGATCAGGCCGAAGCCAGCCTGTGGCCAACACTGGGCCTCAGCGCCAGCAAGAGTCACGGCGTCAGCAGCGCCGGTGGCAATGTCAGCAATCAATACAATCTGGCGGCAACGGCCAGCTGGGAAGTCGACCTGTGGGGCACGGTACGTCGTGCCGTGGAGGCGGGCAGTGCCAAGGAAGCGGCCAGTGCCGCCCAGCTGGAAGCCATTCGCCTGAGCAGCCAGGCCCAGCTGGCCACCGCCTATCTGCAACTGGTGGTGGCCGATGTGCAGCTGAAGCAATTGCAGGACAGCGAGGCCAATCTGCTGCAAAACCTGCAGCTCACCCGCAATCAGTTTGCCGTGGGCATGGTGTCGGATGACAGCGTGGCCCAAGCGGAAAGCAGCTGGAAAAGCGCCCAGGCCGCCCGCGTGGACAAGCAGCTGAGCCGCGCCCAGCTCGAGCACGCCATTGCCGCCGCACTGGGCGTGGCCCCGGCCAGCTTCTCGCTGCCGGTCAGCCAGACCCTGCCCCATCTGCCCCAATTGCCACCGGGTCTGCCCTCCACCTTGCTGGAGCGTCGCCCGGATATTGCCGCCGCCGAACGGGCAGTGGCCGAGGCCAATGCTGAAATCGGCATCGCCAAAGCGGCCTATTTCCCCACGCTCACCCTGTCCGCCAGCGGCGGCTACAAGGGCAGCAGTTTTGCCGACTGGGTCAGCCTGCCCAATCGCATCTGGAGTGTGGGGCCGCAGCTGGCCATGACGCTGTTTGACGGTGGCTTGCGCCGGGCACAGACCGCCGCGGCCATTGCCAGCTACGACGCCAGCGTGGCCAGCTATCGCCAGACCGTGCTGGGTGCTTTCCAGGCGGTGGAGGACAATCTGTCCGCGCAGTCGCTGTTGCAGGAGGAGGCGCAATACCAGCAGTCTGCACTGCAGGCCGCGCAAAGGGCGGAAAGCATCACCCTGAACCAGTATCGTGCCGGAGTGGTGAGCTATCTGAATGTGCTGACGGCGCAAAACAGCCGCATCAGTGCCGAAAATACGCTATGGAGCGTGAAAAACCGCCAGTACACCGCCAGTGTTGCGCTGGTGGCTGCCCTGGGCGGCAAGTGGTGATGCCGGCCCTGACCCAACACAAAACAGCCCGCCAAGGGCTGTTTTGCATGAGATAAGCAGCTGGCTGAGCGGCCTCAGAACGGCCGCCGACCGCTCACCACCCCCGGCGCCTGCACACTCCATTCACTGATCACCAGAAAGCCGTCCGCCACGGCAAACAGCATGGACAGGTCCACGCTGCGCACCAGCGTGCCGGGCTTGAAGGAATGTGTCTCCAGCCAGCCCTGCGCACGATGCACCACAAAGCCCACACCATTGGCTTCGGCCAGACAGTTGATGTCGCCAAAGGCGCGCAACTGACGCTGGATGGTGGCCAGCGGGCCGCTCAGGTCCAGCATGCGCTCGGCCTCGCTCCAGCGTGGCCAGTAGCTGCCCGGCCCCTGTGGCTGCGCCTGCTGCCACAGGGTGGGGAAGTCCGCGATGACGCGACGGGCCAACTGCTCCAGCGCCAGCTGGCATTTCCACTCCAGCGTGTTCAGCGTTTCGTCCGCAGCCATGGCAAACAGCTGCCGGTCCAGCAGCGCACCGCTGTCAAAATCCTGCTCCACCACATGGCAGCTCACGCCCCAATCCGCCTTTTGCTCCAGAATCGCCCGCACCAGCGGAAACGGCCCGCGCGCCTCCGGCAGTGGCGAAGGATGGAAATTCACCGCATGGGCCAGATAAGGCCGCCAATTGGGTACCCGCCAGTCGTAGCTGCCCAGCAGCAAGGTTTCACAGCCTTGCGCCGCCAGCGCCGCCAGATCCGCCTCGGTCATGGGCGACAGCTGCACGGGAATGCCCAGCCGGGCCGCCTGCTCGATCACCTGGCGGTTGTCATGAATCTTGCCGTCCAGTGGTGAGGTGAAGATTTTCAACGGCTGCCAGCCTGCCTGCAAGGCTGTGTCCAGCAATACCTTGAAACGGTCGGTGAGGGTAATGGCAAAGCGCATGGCGGCATCCTGCTACGGGTAGACTTGCAGATATACCAGCTAAGCAGGCTGCGCTGGCATTCTGTCAAATAACTTAACAAATCTGCCAGGCGACGCTGGCCGGTGCGCTTCCATCTTGTGCGGCAAGACGCATGGCTGCTTTTACCGGTGGTGATGGCGCTATACAATGGGCGGCTCTTTTACTGTCTGCGCACGCTGTTCAACATCATGGCGGATCGATGGCGATCGATCCAGCTTGCTGCTTGTCCGGTGCGGCCACTTTGATCATGTCCCTTCACCTCAGTTCCAGCGTCAATGCTGGCAGTTACCGCCCTGATATTGATGGCCTGCGTGCCCTGGCCGTGCTGGCCGTGGTGCTGTTCCACATCGGCGTGCCAGGTTTTGGCGGTGGTTTTGTCGGGGTGGATATCTTTTTTGTCATTTCCGGCTTCCTGATCAGCGGCTTGCTGCGGCAGGAGCTCATCAGCCAGGGCCGCATCGACTTCAAGGCCTTCTATGCCCGGCGTTTTCGCCGTCTGGGGCCGGCGCTGTTGCTGATGGTGTGCGTGGTCTTGCTGCTGTCCTACTTTGTGCTGTTACCGGATGACCAGAACAAGCTGGGCCGGGAAATCCGCGGCGTGGCCCTGCTGTCGGCCAACCTGCACTTCCTCCAGCATGCCTTTGATTACTTCAATTCCGCCTCAGACCTCACCGTCATGCTGCACACCTGGTCGCTGGCGGTGGAAGAGCAATATTACCTGGCCTGGCCGCTTATCCTGTGGGGACTGTACCGCCTGAGTGGCCGTCAGCCAGACAAGGTGGCGCGCAGCCTGCCACCGCTGCTATGGCTGATTTTTGCCGCCTCGCTGGCCTACTGTCTGTGGTTGTCCTATCACGAAACCCCGCGCGCCTTTTACCTGATGCCCACCCGCGCCTGGGAATTCGCCGCCGGTGCGTTGCTGGCCATCACCCCGCTGCCTGCCTGCTGGAAACCGCATGCCGCGCTGGCTGGCGGCGTCGGCCTGCTGTTGCTGCTGGGGTCGGTGCTGGGCCTGAACGAAGCCATGGTGTTTCCCGGCGTCATCGTGCTGTTGCCGGTGCTAGGCAGTGTGTTGTTTCTGCTGGGCGGCCAGCTGAATGCGGACAATCCTGTCAGTCGTCTGGCTGCACGTCGGCCCTGGACCGACATCGGCATCCTCTCCTATGGCTTTTATCTGTGGCACTGGCCGCTGCTGGCGCTGGGCCGCTACTGGGGACTGGGCGAACGCAGCCTGCCGCGCGACCTGCTGCTGGGCGGGGTGCTGGCCTTGCTGCTGGCCTGGCTGAGCTATCGCTATGTCGAGCAGCCCATCCGCCAGAAAAAGCTGCGTGCCTTCAGTACCACCAAGGCCACGCTGTGGAGCGGCTTTGCCATGATCATGGGCATGTGGCTGCTGGGTAATGTGGCCATGTTCCTGCTGCCACGCGCGCCGTGGTCCGGCCATCAGGCACTGTTGCAAGCCAAGGGCGATGCCATGGCCATGCACGGCAACTGCGCCATGCCCAAGGACGGCCTGCCCTTGTCGCCGGTGGCGCAGTGCGTGGAAGGCCAGCGCAACGGCCCGGTACGACTACTGGCCTGGGGCGATTCGCATACCGACCACCTGATGCCACTGTATGCAACCCTGGCACAGCAACAGCACATTGCCATCCTGCGTCGGGTGTATCACGGCTGCCCGCCGCTGCCGGATGTCACCCCGGTGGGGGAGGGCAAGCTGCGCACCTGGTGTACCAATTTCTCCCGTGCGGTGCGCGACGAACTGCCGCAGCTCAAGCAACAGGGCGTCAGTGGCGTGCTGATGAATGTGCGCTGGAACGGCTATGCCGCACTCAACAAACCGGGTGAAAACAGCATTGCTGTGCTGGCTGCCGGCCAGAACGGCCTGCCGGACAGCGTGTGGGACAAACAGGTGGGCGTGGCACCGCTGGATCGCGCCACCTCGCTGGCGGTGTTGCAGCAGGCTTTGCAGCGCAATGCCGCCTATCTGCAGCAACTGGGGCTGAAGCTGGTGCTGGTCTTGCCGGAGCCGGAAATGCAGCGCTCGCCGCCGGAATGCGTGATCCGGCTGGGTGCTGCCGCCTGCAATGTCAGCCGTCAGCAAGCCGAGGCAGAGCGCGCCGACGTGGTGGCCATGCTGCGCAGTGTGGCCAGCCACTACTCCAATGTGCGCATCTGGGATGGTTTCGACCATTTCTGCGATGCCACCACCTGCTACGCCAGCCAGAACGGCCACATCCGCTATCAGGACAAAAACCACATCACCGCCAGCATGGCCCGCTCCATGGCCGCCGATTTCAAACCGGTATTCGACTGGGCCTTGCAGCCCCTGGCCAAACCCTGAGGCTATCTGCTCCGCTCTCGTAAAGCCGCCAGTGATGGCGGCTTTATGCTGTGGGGCATCCTGGGCGGCCAGCCGCTCGCCCGGTCTTGGCTCCTCAACATGCAGGCTGCTTTGCTCGCTGCCAAGGCCGGTAATCCACCGCACCAGTGCAAGGATGGACCACCTGCCAACAAGCCCGCCATACTGGCATCATCAAGCGCAGCGTTGCCAGCTTTGGCAAGCTAGGCCATGCCGGAAACAAGAGAGGGCCATACCATGCTCCGGGAACTGGAAATCGTCGAACAACTGATACTGGGCCAGGACCCGCTACGCCGCGGCCAGGCCCTGCACACCCCCAAAGACCCGGCGCTGGACCAGGCCCGCGCCCACTACTACCAGCAGCTAAAACGGGTAAGCAAGCAACACGCCGCCCAGCCTGCCCCGGCAAGCACTCCGGATCGCCCCGGTCACAACCGGGCCGGCGAGCGCTGGAGCATTGCCGAAGACAACCGCCTGAGTGCGCTATGGGAAACCTCCAGCACCGTTACCAGTGCCGAGTTGGCAGAAAAACTGGGCCGCAGCCGTGCCGCCATCCTCGCTCGGCTGGTGAAGCAAGGTTATTTCCCGGAGCAGGCCAGCGCCATGCAGGCCGATGACCAACGGTTGGAGCAAGCCGGCCAGCCCGCCTGGTGGGCCAGTAAACCACCACCACTGCCATTGCCGGACCTCGACCAGCAGCGTGATCACAAGCCCAACGCCGGCAAAGCCTGGAGCGCCAGTGACGACGCCCGGCTACGCGCCAGCTGGCACGACCCCGCCGCGCCAGACTGCGCCAGCATTGCCCACAGCATGGGCCGCAGCCGCGCCGCCATCATTGCCCGGCTGGTACGCATCGGCGAATATCCCGACCGCGATGCGGTACGGGCAGCGGACAGGGAGCGGGGCAGCAGCGTGGGGCGGGATGATTGAATGTTGTAATGACAGCGGGCTGCTTTGGAAGGGCGCATGAAAAAAGCCGCAACCTTGGTACAAGGTGCGGCTTTGTCAGACTTCTACGCATGCGTAGGTTAAGTGCAGGTGGTGCCCCCGACAGGAATCGAACCTGTAACTGCCCCTTAGGAGGGGGCCGTTATATCCATTTAACTACGGAGACCTAAATCCGGATCAGGCGTTGCGTTCCACCGACAGGCGGGCCAGTTCCACCAGTGCCTGTTTCACCGGGGTGTCCGGCAGGTCGGCAATGGCTGCCACGGCTTGTTCGGCGGCTTTGATGGCTTCGTTTTTGGCGTAGTCCAGCGCGCCGCAGGATTGTACCGCAGCCAGTACGGCGTGGAAACGGTCGCGGCTGGCGTTTTCCAGTGCCTGGCGTACCACGTCGGCAGCCGCCGCATCGCCCTGGCGCATGGTGTAGATCAAGGGCAGGGTGGCCTTGCCCTCGGCCAGGTCGTCGCCCAGGCTCTTGCCGATGGTGTCGGCGTCGCCGCTGTAGTCCAGCACGTCGTCGATGATCTGGAAGGCCGTGCCCAGGTACATGCCGTAGTCGGCCAGCGCCTTGACCTGGGCCTCGCTGCCGCCTGCAATCAGCGCGCCCACGCGGGCGGCGGCTTCAAACAGCTTGGCTGTCTTGTACTGGATGACTTGCAGGTAGTCCTGTTCGGACAGCGCGGTATTGCCGATATTCAACAGTTGCAGTACTTCGCCTTCGGCGATGATGTTGGTGGCTTCGGCCATCACCTGCAGGATCTGCATATTATTGGTGGTGACCATCATCTGGAAGGCGCGGGTGTACAGGAAGTCGCCCACCAGCACGCTGGCGGCATTGCCGAACAGGGCGTTGGCGGTTTCGCGGCCACGGCGCATGTCGGATTCGTCCACCACGTCATCGTGCAGCAGGGTGGCGGTGTGGATGAACTCGATCATGGCGGCCAGTTCGTACAGATGCGCGCCTTCGTAGCCCAGCGCCTTGCCGGACAATAGCGTGAGTACCGGGCGCAGGCGCTTGCCACCCGCGGAGATGATGTATTCCGCCACCTGGCGGATAAGCACTACATCGGAATGCAGGCGGGCGCGGATGACGCCATCTACGGTCTGCATGTCTTCAGCGATCAGGGTACGGAATAGCGGGGTGGACACGGTTTTAGCCAGTTGTTGGTTTTAGCGGAGCCAGAAGCGCGGAATGTTACCAGAAAAGCCTTGCAGACAGCCATGCCCAGTCTGGCTCTGCGGCTAAACTGATGAAATTATTGACAACTTTGAATCGACTGCGTATAGTTTCGCGTTCTTCTCGCGTGATGCGGTGAAGATCCCTCTTTAGGAGCTAAGCGAATGTATGCGGTCATAAAAACCGGCGGCAAGCAGTACAAGGTTGCCATCGGTGAAAAACTCAAAGTAGAACAGATACCTGCAGACGTCGACAGCCAAATCGTACTCGAAGAAGTGCTGATGGTCGCTGACGGTGAACAGGTTGTTGTAGGCGCCCCGCTGGTAGCTGGTGCCACCGTTACGGCTACTGTCGTTTCCCACGGTCGTGGCGACAAGATCCGCATCTTCAAGATGCGTCGTCGTAAGCACTACCAGAAACACCAGGGTCATCGTCAGAACTTCACCGAAATCCGCATCGACGCGATTTCGAAGTAAGGATAAACAGTCATGGCACACAAAAAAGCAGGCGGTAGCTCCCGCAACGGTCGTGACTCCGAAGCCAAACGCTTGGGCGTGAAGGCTTACGGTGGCGAACTGATTCCGGCAGGCTCCATTATCGTTCGTCAGCGTGGTACCCGTTTCCACGCTGGTGAAAATGTTGGTCAGGGCAAGGATCACACCCTGTTCGCCAAGGTTGACGGCTATGTTCAGTTCACCGTTAAGGGTGCACTGCAGCGCAAGATCGTTACCGTGGTACCGTACACCGGTGTAGACGGCGAATAATCGCTTTCTGCAGACAAGAAAGCCCTATCCTGTGAGATAGGGCTTTTTTTTATCCGGCTTGCCGCTCAGGGCGGGCCTGTGGAGGGGCAAGGCGTGAGGGCTGGATGAGGCTCGCAACCTTGACGCCTGACTCCTCAAGGAGGATTTATGAAATTTATCGACGAAGCCCGTATTGAAGTGATGGCGGGCAAGGGCGGCAACGGTGCTGCCAGCTTCCGTCGTGAAAAGTACGTGCCCTTTGGTGGCCCGGACGGTGGCGATGGCGGCAAGGGTGGCAGCGTGTATGCGGTGGCGGATGAAAACGTCAACACCCTGGTGGAATACCGTTTCGTCAAAAAATACCTGGCACAGGATGGCGAGCGTGGCCGTGGTGCCGATTGCTATGGCAAGGGCGGTGACGATATCGAACTGCACATGCCGGTGGGCACGGTGATTACCGATCACGACACCGGCGAGCTGGTGGCCGACCTGACCCACCACGGCCAGCGGGTGATGATTGCCCGTGGCGGCAAGGGTGGCCTGGGCAATATCCATTTCAAGTCGTCCACCAACCGCGCGCCGCGTCAGAGCACGCCGGGTGAAGAAGGCGAACAGCGTACGCTGAAGCTGGAACTGAAGGTGCTGGCCGATGTGGGCCTGTTGGGCATGCCGAATGCCGGCAAGTCCACCTTTATCCGTTCGGTATCGGCGGCGCGTCCCAAGGTGGCGGACTATCCGTTTACCACGCTGCACCCCAATCTGGGCGTGGTGCGCATGGACGATACCAGCAGCTTCGTGATTGCCGATATTCCCGGCCTGATCGAAGGTGCGGCCGAAGGTGCCGGGCTGGGCCATCGCTTCCTCAAGCATCTGCAGCGTACCGGCTTGCTGCTGCATATCGTCGACGTGGCACCGTTCGATCCGGATGTCGATCCGGTACGTGAAGCGCGCGCCATCGTGGCCGAGCTGGAAAAATACGATGCCGAGCTGCACGGCAAGCCGCGCTGGCTGGTGTTGAACAAGCTGGACATGCTGCCGGCAGAAGAGCGCGACCTGACGGTAAGCGCCTTCCTGGAAGCCTATGGCTGGCCCAAGACCCAGCCAGATGACAGCCTGGGTTTCGATGTCGATACCCCGCGCGTATTCGCCATTTCCGCGCTGACCCACGAAGGTACACGCGAACTGGTGCGTGCCATCGACAACTATCTGCGCATCATGCGCGCCCGCGCCCGTGCGGCCGCCGAAGAAGCCGAGCGTCTGGCCGAGGAGGCCCGTCTGGCGCGCAAGGCCGCTGCCCGTGCCCGTCAGGAAGAGATCGAGGCGGCCAAGGCTGCTGCTGCCGCGGCCAAGGCCGCCGGCGAAGACAACTAAGCCGCACGCACGGTTTGCACAGCCGGTTTCCCTGTCGGGAACCGGTTTTTTTGCGCCTGTCGGATGGCCTGTGTCGCGGGCCGGGATGGCGTGGGGCCTGGTTGCCGCAGTGCGGCAACAGCGGCCAGCCACGCTCCGGTGCGGGTGTTGCACCTGCTGGCAGCACCCTGCCCGGCAGGGCTGGTCACAGGGGCGCGGCGTGATTTTCTTGGTTGCGCTACGTGTTTTTACTTGCGCTTGTTGTATTTTGTACTCAAAAATACAATCGAATGCGACTTGATTTTCCATTTCTGGGCGTTTACTTTGCCTGCTGTCCTCCCCGGTCAGGATGGATGCGTTATTTATCCTGTATCCGGAATCGAGGTTCTGGACAATTTGCGCTATTCATATAACCATGCAGGCAATCAGCTGACCTGCCCAAAAGGCAGGGCGTGTTGATGCGGCGTATCGGTATGTCGCGGTGGCAGGGGCTGCCCGGCATGTTGTGAACAAATAAAACAAAGCAGTAAGGAGAAGTCTGATGAGAAAAGTGATTACCGCCGTTTCTCTGGCACTGATGGCCACTTCTTTTGGCGCGTTCGCCAAGGACTGGAAGGAAGTTCGTTTTGGCGTTGACGCCAGCTACGCTCCGTTCGAGTCCAAGGCTCCGGATGGCAAGCTGGTCGGTTTCGACATCGATCTGGGCAACGAAATCTGCGCACGCCTGAAGGCCAAATGTGTCTGGGTGGAAAATGACTTCGACGGCATGATCCCCGCCTTGAAGGCCAAAAAGTTTGATGGCGTGCTGTCCTCCATGTCCATCAACGAAGCCCGCCTGAAAGAAATCAACTTCTCGGCCAAGCTGTTCAATACGCCGACCCGCATGGTGGCCAAGGCCGGCTCCGGCCTGATGCCGACTGCGGCTTCGCTGAAGGGCAAGCGCGTGGGTGTTGAGCAAGGCACCATCCAGGAAGCTTACGCCAAGGCCCACTGGGCACCGGGCGGTGTAGAAGTGGTTCCTTACCAGAACCAGAGCCTGGTGCTGGCTGACCTGGCCTCCGGTCGTCTGGACGCCTCGCTGCAAGACGCCATCCAGGCTGACGAAGGCTTCCTGAAAAAGCCGGAAGGCAAGGGCTTTGCCTTCGCCGGTGGTGACCTGAACGACCCGAAAACCCTGGGTACCGGTGCCGGTATCGGCCTGCGCAAGGAAGATACCGATCTGAAGGCTGCCATCGACAAGGCGATTGCCGGCATGCTGAAAGATGGCACCTACAAGAAAATCGAAAAGAAATACTTCAAGTTTGACGTATACGGCAAATAAGTCGTAAGCCAGACTGAAGCACAGCGCCCCGGCGGAGTCTGACCGGGGCGCGTTTTCATAACGGGTACGGAGGAGATGCGTAACACCCACTGTTACGTCCGTATCCATATCGCCTTGCACACCAGACTGACCTGCAGCCACCGCTGCTGCCAGGGCTTGCCCGTGGCTGCCTGTGGCATGGCTTCGGGCCGCGCGCGATCTGCGTGGGCAAGCGCATAAACATACAGGGGGAACGGCCATGTTTCTGGATGGATTCGGGCCTATCATCCTGGACGGTGCATGGGTCACACTGGAGCTGGCGGTCATGTCGCTCCTGGTGTCTTTCGTCATCGGTCTGGGAGGCGCTGGCGCCAAGTTGTCGAGCAATCCGCTGCTCAAGGGCATTGCCACGCTTTACACCACATTGATTCGCGGCGTACCGGATCTGGTACTGATGCTGCTGATTTTCTACAGCCTGCAGATCGGCATGAACCATCTGACCGAATGGCAGGGCATGGAGCAGATCAACCTCAATCCCTTCGTGTCCGGCGTGTTCACCCTGGGCTTCATCTACGGGGCCTATTTCACCGAGACCTTCCGCGGTGCCTTCCTGTCCGTGCCCAAAGGCCAGATCGAAGCTGGCATTG
Organism: Aquitalea sp. ASV15; assembly: GCF_016429115.1. Taxonomy (NCBI): domain Bacteria; kingdom Pseudomonadati; phylum Pseudomonadota; class Betaproteobacteria; order Neisseriales; family Chromobacteriaceae; genus Aquitalea; species Aquitalea sp. ASV15. The sequence continues at coordinate 36,119 of NZ_JAELTZ010000010.1, forward strand.
CCTATGGCATGAGCAGCTGGCAAACCTTTTCCCGCATCCAGTTTCCGCAGGTGATGCGCTTTGCCCTGCCGGGCATCTCCAACAACTGGCAGGTGATGCTGAAGGCCACCGCGCTGGTGTCCATCATCGGCCTGTCCGATGTGGTGAAGGCCTCCATCGATGCCGGCAAGAGCTCCTACAAGGTATTCTTCTTCACCGTGGTGGCCGGTGCCATTTACCTGATTCTGACGTCGGTTTCCAGCCTGGTCCTGATGTGGCTGGAACGTCGCTATTCCACCGGCGTGCGGGAGGCTGAACTGTGATCGACATCATCCAACAATACTGGAAAGCCTTCCTGTGGACCGATGGCTACCATCTGTCCGGCCTGGCGGTCACCATGTGGCTGCTGGTGGTTTCCATTGCCTTCGGTTTTTGCGCTTCCATTCCGCTGGCCATCGCCCGCGTGTCCCGGTCCAAGTGGCTGTCGCGCCCGGTATGGCTGTTCTCCTACGTGTTTCGCGGCACCCCGCTGTACATCCAGCTGCTGTTCTTCTACACCGGCATGTACAGCCTGGATATCGTGCGCGATGTGGACATCCTCAATCACTTTTTCCGCGAAGGGTATAACTGCACCATTCTGGCCTTTGGCCTGAATACCTGTGCCTATACCACCGAAATCTTCGCCGGTGCCATCAAGGCCACCCCTTATGGCGAGATCGAGGCTGGCCGCGCCTATGGCATGAACAAGTTCACCCTGTACCGCCGCGTGATCATTCCTTCCGCGCTGCGCCGTGCCCTGCCGGCCTACAGCAACGAAGTGATCCTGATGCTGCATGCCACCACCGTGGCCTTCACCGCCACCGTGCCGGACATCCTGAAAGTGGCGCGCGACGTGAACGCCGCCACCTATGATTCGTTCGACGCCTTTGGCCTGGCGGCGCTGATTTACCTGTGCATCACCTTCATTCTGGTGGCCCTGTTCCGCAAGGCGGAAAGCAAGTGGCTGGCGCACCTGCGCCCGATGAAGACCTGAGCAACACGCAAGGATAAGCAAAGATGGAAAAGCTAGTCGTCAAAGACCTGCACAAAAGCTATGGCAGCCATGAAGTGCTCAAGGGCATCTCGCTCAAGGCCAAGGCCGGCGATGTAATCAGCATCATCGGCTCCTCCGGATCCGGCAAAAGTACCTTTTTGCGCTGCATCAACTTTCTGGAAAAGCCCAATGCCGGCAGCATCAGCCTGGGTGGCGAGGAAATCAGCCTGCAGAAAAACAAGCAGGGCGAACTGATTCCGTCCGACCAGAAACAGCTGCAAACCATGCGCTCCAAGCTGGCCATGGTGTTCCAGCACTTCAATCTGTGGGGCCACATGACAGTGCTGGAAAACGTCATCGAAGCCCCCATCCACGTGCTGGGCCTGTCCCGCGACGAAGCCATTGCCCGCGCCGAAAAATACCTGCGCAAGGTAGGGCTGGATGCCCAGGCCCAGGCCAAGTACCCGGCGCACATGTCCGGTGGCCAGCAGCAGCGTGTGGCCATTGCCCGTGCGCTGGCGATGGAGCCGGAGGTGATGCTGTTTGACGAACCCACCTCGGCACTGGACCCGGAACTGGTGGGCGAAGTGCTCAAGGTGATGCAGACCCTGGCCGAAGAAGGCCGCACCATGATTGTGGTGACGCACGAAATGGGCTTTGCCCGCAATGTGTCCAACCATGTCATGTTCCTGCACAAGGGACTGGTGGAAGAAGAAGGCCACCCGGACGAAGTGTTCGGCAATACCAAGAGCGAGCGCCTGAAAGCCTTTCTGTCCGGCAGTCTGAAGTAAGGCACTTTCCGGCCAGATCACAAGCGGCTTCCCGTTCCGGGGGCCGCTTTTTTCATGCCCGGTCAGCTCCGGCAGTCGTGCTTCACGCTTGCAGCGCTTGCTGCAGCTGGCATTCCAGCAGCCGCAAGAAGGTGCTGACCGCGGCGGGCAGGCGGCGGGCTTTCATGGTCATCAGTTGCAGCTGCCGTTGTTGCAGCAGCGGTTCATCAATGTTCTTGGCCAGCAAGCTGGCACCATCCGGCAGGCCGTGAATCGCCAGACGGCTGCCCAGCGCAATGGTGTCGGTGTGGGTGGCAAAGCGATGCAGGGTGCTGGTGTGATCGCTGCTGAGCAGGGGTTCAAATACTTTGCCCTGGGCCGCAAAGCTCCATTCCAGCAGCTGGCGCACGGTATTGCCCCTTTCCAGAATGGCCAGCGGAAAGCGTGTCAGATCCGCCAGGGTCAGCAGCGCTTGTCCGGCCAGGGGATGGCCGGGGCGCAGCAGGGCACACACCGGCGCGCAGCTTTGCAGTATCAGCTCAATTCCATGCGTGTTTTCCATGGCAAAACCCAGCCCGATATCGGCCGCTCCGGTTTCCACCCAGTGGCGCACCTGTTCCGGAATACCGCTCTGCAAAACAAAGCGAATCTGGGGGTAGAGCCGGTGATAAGTCATCATGACATCGGGTAGAAAAACGTGAGCGAAACCATCGGTACACGCCAGCCGTACCAGGCCGTTGCTGGTGGCATGGCGTGAGGAGATTTCTCCCAGCACGCTCTGGGCATCCAGCAAGGTGCGGCGTGCATGCTCGGCCAGCAGCTGCCCGGCCTCGGTCAGCACCATGCCGCGTGGCAGGCGCTCAAACAGCGGGGTGCCGGTTTCCTGCTCCAGTTTGCTGATTTGCCGGCTGATGGCGGACACCGCCACTTGCAGGTTTTCCGAAGCGGCGGCCAATGAACCGCAGCGTGCGACTTCAACAAAATACTTCAGTGCAATGCCATGCAACATACCGCCCTCTCCTTTGCGTTTTAGGCAATGCCACTTGCTGAAATGGCAATAATGTCAATAGTCATCAAGGTATTACCTTCCATAGACTGTGCCAGTTATTCAACCTTAAACAAGGTGCGAGGTAACTGCTAATGACTCAGATGTATGCGCAACGTAGCCATGCCATTGCCAGAGCACAGGCGTATTTCGATCAGGGAGGCTTGCTGGGGGATTTGCAACGCCGTGTCGCCTTTCATACCGAAAGCCAGAATCCGGTACAGGCTGATACCCAAATCGCCTATTTCCAGCAGGAAATCATCCCGGCACTGCAGGAGATGGGATTTTCCTGCCGGCTGCTGGACAATCCGGTGGCACCGCTGGCGCCTTTTTTGCTGGCCAGGCGGCATGAGGCGGACCATCTGCCCACCGTGCTCAGCTACGGTCATGCCGATGTGGTGCGTGGCGACGAGTCGCACTGGCGCGCCGGGCTTAGCCCATGGCGGGTGGCTAGCGAGGGCGAACGCTGGTATGGCCGTGGCACGGCGGATAACAAGGGCCAGCACAGTATCAATCTGGCCGCGCTGGCGGCGGTATACGCGCAGCGCGGTGGCCGTTTGGGCTTTAACTGCAGCTTCCTGTTCGAGAGCGGCGAGGAAATCAGCTCGCCTGGTTTGCGCGAGATTTGCCAGATCGAACAGGCGGCCTTGCGGGCGGATGTCTTTATCGCCTCGGACGGACCGCGTGTCAGTGCCGAGCGGCCGACGCTGTTTCTGGGTTCACGCGGCAGCGTGGTGTTTGAATTACAGCTGATATTGCGCGAAAGCGGCCACCATTCCGGCAATTGGGGCGGAGCGCTGCGTAACCCGGCGCTGGTGCTGGCCCATGCGCTGGCCAGCCTGGTGGATGCACATGGGGTGATTCAAGTGCCGGGCTTGCGCCCGCCGCCACTGGAAGAGGAGGTGAGGCGGGCATTGGCTGGCCTGATCCTGGCCGGGGAGCCGGACAGCCCGACGGTAGACAGCGACTGGGGCGAGCCCGGTCTGAGCCCGCTGGAGCGGGTGATAGGCTGGAACGCGCTGGAAGTGCTGGCCTTGGAATCCGGCAATACCCGCAAGCCGGTGAATGCCATCCCGCCCAGCGCCAAGGCTGTTTGCCAACTGCGCTTTGTAGTGGGGACGGATTGGCGCAATACCCGCCAGCATATCGAGTCGCATTTGCAGCGGCACGGGCTGGGGCAGGTGCAGGTTCGCGTGTTGTCCGCCACGCCGGCCACCCGGCTGAGGCTGGACGACCCCTGGGTGACATGGGCGCTGGCGTCCATCCGTCACAGTACCGACAAGCAGGCGGCCTTGCTGCCCAACCTGGGGGGCACGGTGCCCAACGATGCCTTTGCCGACATCCTGGGGCTGCCCACCTTGTGGTTGCCACACTCCTATCCTGGCTGCGGCCAGCATGCACCCAACGAACACTTGCTGGCACCGGTGGCACGCGAGGCGCTGGCACTGATGGCGGGCATCTGGTGGGACCTGGGCGAGCAGGGCAGTCAGATCATTGCGCAACGCGCATCTTTCACTGGAGCAGCGCATGTCTGAACGCAAACCGCTCAGCCTGACCCGCATTGTGCTGGCCACTTCCCTCGGCAATGCGCTGGAATGGTTTGATATCGCCATTTATGCCTTTTTTCGCCGTCCATATTGCCCATCACTTTTTCCCGGCGGGTAATGAAACCGCCTCCATGCTGCTGACCTTCGGTTCGTTTGGGGCGTCCTACCTGATCCGGCCGCTGGGCGGGGTGGTGCTGGGCAGCTATGCCGACCGCCATGGCCGCAAGGCCGCGCTGCTGCTGACAGTCAGCCTGATGATGGTGGGCACCGCCATCATCGCCCTGCTGCCCACCTATGCGCAGATTGGCGTGGCCGCGCCCATCGGCATTTTTCTGGCGCGGCTGATTCAGGGCTTTTCCGCCGGCGGCGAGTTTGGCGCGTCCACCGCCATGCTGATCGAACATGCGCCGCACCGCCGCGGGTTTCTCGCCAGCTGGCAGTTTGCCACCCAGGGCCTGGCCACCTTGTTTGCTTCGCTGTTTGGCTATGCCCTGGTCAAGCTGCTGACGCAGGAAGAACTGCTGGCCTGGGGCTGGCGCATTCCCTTCTTCTTCGGTTTGCTGATTGGCCCGGCCGGTTTGCTGATGCGGCGTTATCTGGACGATGCGCCCAGCTTCAAGCAGGCCGCGCATACCGCCACACCGGTGCGGGATGTCCTGCTAAGCCAGAAAAGCATGGTGCTGGCGGCCATCGGGGTGATTACCGTGTCCACCGCGGTCAACTACATGCTGCAATACGTGCCGACCTTTGCCATTCGTCAGCTGAAAATGGATGCCGCCACCGGTTTTGCCGCCAGCATGCTGGCCGGGGTGATTCTCACCGTGGTGACGCCGTTTTCCGGCTGGCTGTCCGACCGCATCGGGCGGCTCAGGCAAATGACCGTGGCCGGGCTGCTGTTTGCCCTCACCATTTACCCGGTGTTTTTGTATGTGTCAGTGAGCGGCAGTGCCTGGGCGCTGTATGTGCTGGTGGGCTGGCTGGCCTTGCTCAAGTCCATTTACTTTGGCGCCTTGCCCGCGCTGATGTCGGAAATCTTCCCGCCTGCCACCCGTGCCACCGGCATGGCCATTGGCTATAACGTGGGCGTGACGGTGTTTGGCGGCTTTGCCCCGGCCATCATCGTGTGGCTGATCAGCGCCACCGGCAGCAATCAGGCGCCCAGCTTTTACCTGATGTTCACCACCCTGATCAGCCTGGCCGCACTGGCGTATATCGCGCAAAGCCGGCGCGCGCCGCGAGTGCAGCCGTCCGCTGCCTGAGTGAGGGGGCGTGCTGCACCCAGGTTCGCCCCCTGCCATGCAAGATGCGTTGACTTACCCCCGTCCGGCCTTGGACAATCCGCTTTTGCTTTCTCATGCCGGAATGTCATTGGAATCGCTCGCCGACTTTTTCCAGCCGGGCATCGCGCCGGATTCGCTGTCCGGCGTCAATCGCCTGCAACAGGCCTGGCCGTATCTGTCTGTCTTCGTCACCCTGTTTCGTGGTGGTGACGAGGAGGTGCTGATGCGCCTCTTGGTGCTGCGCGAGCTGGGTAGCCGCGCCGATGCGCCGCGCTGGACGCCACAGGAAATCGCCCAGCGTTTTGCCTACCTCAACGACACCAAGCTGGCCACCATTCTGGGCCGCCTGCGCGAGGGCGAATTGCTGGTATACGACAGCGATGCCGGCCAGTACCAGCTGTCCGAAGGCGCCCGCGTGGCGCTGGCGGCGCTGGCCACGCTGATTGACTTTGCCGGTGATGATGTCGAACTGGGCTACCTCACCAGCCAGGTGGCGGCCGGGCAGGCGGTGGGGCAGTTGTCGGATGACGCGCTCAAGCACTTGCTGGCGCGCCTGAACGAGCTGTATGGCGAGTTTGCCGAAGCGCTGGAATCGCAATCGGAATTCCGCATCCGCGCTGCGCAGCACCGGCTGGAAGCCGTCTGGCGCTGGGTGGCCAAATCGACAGAAGTGATCCGCAGCCTCACCGCTGACGACACCCTCAGCCTGTCCGCGCTGAACCAGGCGCAGGCGGTCGCGCTGGCGCAAAGCCGCATGCTGGCGCTGGCCGGTACTTTCGAACGCCGTCTGGCGCAACTGGCGGCGCAGCGGGTGCATCTGGGCAGCTCCGGCCTGACTTCCACCGATATTGCCGACTGGCTGCGCCGTCAGGCAGTGGGCCAACTGGCCGATCAGTTGAGCGGCTGCCTGTCCATCAACCCGGAACCGGCCTTCATCGCTACGCCGGAACTGGCCGATATGGCGGAATTCGAGCTGCTGGCGCGCGAACGGGCCAAGGCCGGCAATACCACCTTGCCCGGCAGCGTGGCCGCGCCCCTGTCCGGCGAGCTGGAAGTAGAGCGCCTGTTTGCCGCCGAGGCCATGTACGACGAGCTGCTGACCCTGGGCCTGCAACTGGGCGAGAGCGGGGCCGACCACATCCCCATCCGGCAGGCGGTGCTGGCCGACAGCTACAACGAAACCGCCTACCGGCTGTCGCTGCTGTCGCTGATTGGCGACCCGGAAAGCCATGGCGATGCCAGCATCGTGGCTGCGCTGGCCAAATTGCCGTTCACCCTGCACGGCGGCGAAGCCGTGATTGAACCCGAACACCCGGAAGTCGCCACGCTGTCTGACGCGCGGCTGCTTCCTCATCCCCCGAATTGAGCCATGGAACAGCAACTGAAAACCCTCACCGCCCGCCTGCTGGCGCAGCGCGTGGTGCCGCGCGGCGATGCGCTGGCGCGCAAGGCGCTGCTGGATGACCTTTTCCGCCAGGAACTGGACAAGCGGCTGGCCGATGTCGGCCTGCGCCTGGTGGAGAACCCCTACGCCGAATACATTGCGGTGGCGCTGCTGCCGGAGATGACCGAGCCGGTATTCGGCAGCGGCGAAGCCTGGCTCAACAATAATCTGGGCCTGCCGCGCGATGGCGTGGCGCTGCTGGTGATTCTGTGGGCGCTGATCATCCTGCCCAAGCGCGAACGGCAGATTGCCCGCGTGGAAGCCGGGCGCGAAAACCAGAGCGATATGTTCGGCGCGCAAAAGCCGCTGGAAACCGGCGAGGGCGTGTCCACCGGCGTGTCGGAAGACGCGCTGTATGCCGACTTTGGCAAGGCGCTGGGTGGCCGTACCCGCTTCAATGCCAATCTGGGGCGGCTGGTGAACCTGGGCTTTGTGGTGCGCCGTAACAAGTGGCTGGATGAAGGCCCGATGCTGGATCTGATGATCGATTACAGCCAGCTGGCTCCACGTATCATCGAAGGTGCGCTGTCCGAGGTACTGGGCCAGCGCCGCAGCCAGGCCGCCGACGCCCTGGCCGACAAGACCGCCAGCGCCATTGCCCAGGCAGTACAGCCCACGGTGGTGGATGATGGCGCCAGCCTGTTTGCTGCTGTTGAAGGCCCCGAAGACGACACACAAGCCCCCGCGCAAGAGGAAGACCGCTGATGTTCCAGATGAAATCGGTAGAAATGGTGCACTGGGACTTCTGGCAACGGCTGGCGGTGCCGCTGGACGCGCAGATTGTCACCATCATCGGCCCCAATGGTTCGGGCAAAACCACCTTGCTGGATGCCATGCGCACCCTGCTGGCCATCAAATGCTCCGGCAAGCGTGACTACAAGCGCTATGTGCGTAACAACCGCGAGCCCTTTGCCTATCTGCGTGGCGTGGTGGACAACCCGCGTCGTCCGTCCGGCGGGCTGTATCCCACGCCCTTCTTTCCCATCGTCAGCGATGCGGTGACGCTGCTGTGCCGCATCAAGAAGCAGGGCGGCGACTGGGTGCGCCATTACGCCATTCTGGACGGTGATGTGCCGCTGGAACTGGCCGAGGCGCAAGCGCAATGGCTGGGCGTACAGGAATACCGTCGCCGCCTGGAAGTGGCTGGCCTCACCCCGGCAGTGGGCGAGGTGCTGGCGCTGGAGCAGGGCGATACCGACAAGCTGACCGAATACAGCCCCAAACAATTGCTGGACCTGGTCTTCCAGGTATTCGGCGACAAGGACGTACTGGACAACTACCAACGCGCCCGTGACGAGCAACGCGCCACCGAGCTGGAACTGGAAGCGCTCACCCGGCAGGAAGAAGCGCTGGAAGCGCGGGTGGAAACCATGAAAACCCGCGCCGGGCGTTTCCTGGAATGGCGTCAGCTCAGCCAGACCATCCGCCGCCTGCAGGACGAAGCCCTGCCGGTGCTGGCCTATCTGGATGGCAAGAATACGCTGGGCCAGACCTGGCAAAATTACCGCGCCGCTTATGGTCAGCTCAGCCGCACCCGACGCGAGCATCACGACACCTTGCAACTGGTAGCCAAGCTCAAGGCGGCCGAAGTGGCCGCTGGCGCAGCACGCCAGGCCGCCGAGCAGGCCCGTTTGCAGGCGCAAGAGCAGTTCATGGCCGCCAAGGCCGAACATGCTAGCGTCAGCGGTCAGCTGAAAGAGCGCGACCGCCTGCAAGCGCTGGCCAGCCGTGAATACGGTGCCGATGCCGCCGCGCTGTCCGACAAGCTGTCCGGCTTGCGCGGCGAGGCCGAGCAGCTGAAAGACGGCCTGCGTGAGCTGAACCGCCAGCGGGTTGATCTGAAAAACCATGTCGAGGCGCTGGAAATCGGCCGTGGCCGTTCGCCGGAAGAAGTACGTCAGTTCAAGGCTGCGCTGGATGAGGCCAATATCGGCCACGCCATGCTGTCCGACATCATCGAGGTGATGGACGCTGGCTGGCAGGGCGCGGTGGAAGCCATGCTGCGCCCCTACCGCCACGTGGTGCTGCTGGAAAATCCGCAGCAAAAGGGTGAAGCCTGGCGCTTGGGCGAAAAACTGCGCTTCCGCCATTTTGTAGTGCCAGAGCGCAGCAGCCCGCCACCAGCGCGCAAGGGCAGCCTGCTGGAAGTGATCCGCTTTTCCGCCAATGCGCCGGACTGGCTGTATCAGCAGCTGAACAAGGTCAACCGGGTGGAAAACGCCCAGGCCGGCGCAGGCGTTGATGGCGACTGGATTACCCGCGATGGTTACTTCCGCGAGCGCCGTGGTGCGCGCCATATTGGCGTGGCCGCGCATGAGTTCGCCTTTGGCGAAGGCGCGCGTCAGTCACGCCTGCTGGCGCTGCGCGATGAGCTGAAGCAGCTGAATGTGCGCATTCTGGCCGACGAAGAAAAACTGGTGGCCATCACCCGCGAGGCGGCTGGGCTGGCCGAGTATCTGGGCGGCATGGATGCCATCCGCCAGCTGGACAGCCGTGCTGAAGAATTTGCCGCACTGGCCGCCCGGCTGGACAGCCTGCAGGCACAGCAGCAAGAGCTGGGCGCACAACTGGCCGAAGCCAGTGCCACCAAGGATGCGGCAGACCAGCGATATAGCGATGCGCGGCTGGAGCACGACCGCATTTGCCAGCGCGAACAGGAAAGCCTGTCGCGTTACGACGGCAAGCGTCAGGAAGTGGAAAACAGCCGCCGTCAGCTGCGCCGCTTGCTGGCCGAACTGCGCGAGTGGGCTGGCCGTCTGCCGGCCGATGCCTTGGCCGCCGAGCATGTGGCCGCGCTGGAAGAGGAATACGAAAGCGCCGCCGATGCGCGCCATCAGCTGAGTTATCTGCAAGAACGGCTGCAAGGCGGCGAATGGGAAACCGACGAAGCCGTGCTGGCGCTGCGTGACAAACTGGCCGACGACCTGGCGCAGATCGACCGCGAACGTCAGCGCCGCCAGAGCGAAGTGGACCGCTCGCGCGAACTCACCGACGACGCCCGCGCCGCCTATATGGGCAAGCTGCGCGCCACGGTGCGCGCTTATGGTGCCAATATCAAGCGCCTGGGCGAGCTGGCCGGCATTGGCGTGGATGTGGAACTGCCCTCGCTGGAAAACGACGACGCCGCGCTGGCGCAAGCCGGGCTGACGCTGCGTTTCAACTTCGACCAGAAGGGCCTGATGGGCATGAACGACGGCGAGGCGTCCGGCGGCCAGCAGGTGATGAAGTCATTGATCCTGCTGATTGGCCTGATGATGGACGAGGCCAATCCGTCCGGCTTTGTGTTTATCGACGAGCCGTTTGCTCACCTGGATATTTTCAACATCGACCGGGTGGCCGGCTTCCTCAAGGCCACCGAGGCGCAATATCTGATCACCACGCCCAACACCCATAACATCAATATCTTTGCCCCGTCGGAACTGACGCTGGCTACCCGCAAGAAGCGGCCGGGCGAGCAGTGGGCCCCGCCCATCCTGCAAACACGCCGCCGGGTGGATGCACCACCCGCAGATACGCAGGCCTGATGCCATCACGCCGGCAGGAAACTTGTTTGCTGCCGGCGGTCTACTCTTCTCACCCCCAACTCTGGCAGAACCCCATGTCCAGCTGGTTAGCCCGTATTTCCCCGGAACTGGTCGAACGCCTGCCCATTGGCGCACGCGGCCATCATCTGCTGCTGCAACCCACCCTGGCGGCCACGCCGCTACTGTTGCCGCAGGCCGACCAGGCCCTGCTGCAGCGCTGGCTGGCCTTGCGCGTGATGCGCCAGCGCTGGACCACCCTGCTGGCGCAAAGTGGTGATGCGGCCCAGGCTGAAGACTTGCTGCGCCGCCTGCTGGAGTGCGGCTGGTGCGAGGTGGAGCTGCATGCCGAACCTGGCCGGCCAGGCCAGTGGGAGCCGTTCTGGGTCAGCTGGCGCGAGGTCTACCAGCTGCGCAGCCTGATCGGCCTGCCGGATGCCGACGCACGCGACGAGGTGGTGCAACTGTGGCGCGGCTGGCAGCCGCAGAATCCACAACTGCAAGCGCTGGCCGCCAGCCTGGCCCAGCGCCTGCAATCGTCCACACTGGAGCGGCGGCTGAAAATCGCCCAGGCGCTGGATGGCTGGCTGACAGCCGGGCTGTGGGGTACGGAACGGCAGTTTTCCCAATATGCGCTGGGGCGCAGCAAGGCTTTTGGCGAGGCCGACCGGCGCTGGCTGGCCGAATTCGGCATTGCGCTGGAAGCCTGTGGCATCTCGCGCCATACCCCGCACGTTTTCCTGTCCGGCGCGTTGACACTCTATGCTGCGGGTCAGCCCTTGTTGTCGGCTGCCTTGTTGCAAAGCGGGCTGGCGCTGGCGCCGGAAGCACTGCAACAAGTGGACGCCGTCCGCGGCACGGTACAGATGGTGCGTATTGTGGAAAACCTCAGCGTGTTCGAGGTGCTGACCCGCCAGGCCGAACCGGTGCTCACCATCTGGGTGCCGGGTTACCCGCACCGGCGCTGGCTGGCCGCGGTGGGCCATCTGCTGGCGGTATTACGCTTGCCGGTGCAAGTGGCCTGCGACCTGGATCCGGCCGGGGTGGCCATCGCCCTGCAGGTGGGCGAGCTGGCCGGGCAGGCCGGCTGCGCCTGGCAGCCCTGGCGCATGCAGGCGGACGAGCTGACGCTGGCGCATGGTGGCCAGCCGCTGAAAGAGGAAGACCAGCAGGCACTGGCCAGGCTGGCCCGCCTGCCGCTGCCGCCCATGCTGGCCGATCTGTGCGCCGCCATGCTGGAGCGCCAGCTGAAGGTGGAACAGGAGGCCTTGTTTATCGGCCATGGCGACGAGGGGCTGAGCGGCTGACCGTGGCCATGCAAAGCGGGTGACAGAACCGAGCGCTTGCTTGATAATCATCGGCACTGCATCTTGAGCGGAGCACCCATGCGTACCCTGACTTCCCTGCTTGGCAATTCCCAGAAACTGGACGGCGGCGCCATGTTCGGCAATGCGCCGCGCGCCATGTGGAGCCAGTGGCTGGCCCCGGACGAGCAACATCGCGTACCGCTGGCCTGTCGCTGCCTGCTGGTGCGCGAGGACGATGGCCGTCGCATTCTGCTGGAAGCCGGCATTGGCGCCTTTTTTGCCCCGGAGCTGAAAACCCGCTACGGCGTGGTGGAAGACGGCCATGTGCTGCTGGACAATCTGGCCGCTGCCGGCTGCAGCCACGAAGATATCGACGTGGTGGTGCTGTCCCATCTGCATTTCGATCATGTCGGCGGCCTGCTGGCGGCCTGGGATGGCGGCCCGGCGCGGCTGCTGTTTCCCAAGGCGCAGTTCGTGGTCAGCCGCAGTGCCTGGCAGCGGGCCTGTGCCCCGCATGCGCGCGACCGTGCGTCCTTCATTCCCGAACTGATTACCCTGCTGGAAAACAGTGGCCGGCTGGTGCTGACCGACGGCGAAACACCAGACTGCCTGCCAGCGGATTACCGTTTTCATCTGAGCGATGGCCATACCCCCGGCATGCTGCTGACCGAGATTCCGCTGGAAGGCGGGCCGGTGGTGTATGCCGCCGACCTCATCCCCGGCGCGTCCTGGGTGCATGTGCCCATCACCATGGGTTACGACCGTTTCCCGGAACAGCTGATCGATGAAAAGCGTGGCTTGCTGGATGATTTGCTCACCCGGCAAGGCCGGCTGTTTTTCACCCACGACCCGCAGCATGCACTGGCGCGGGTGGCGCGTGATGGCAAGGGGCGCTTCCATGCGGCAGAGCAGCTGCCGCGGCTGACGGCGCTGGCCAGCTGACTGTGGCATTTGTTTAACATTTTGCACGCGGGCCAGGGCCTTGCCGCGTGCTCATCGGCGGCGGCCTTTGCCGGTGACGGCTGGGCTGCTGTTGCGCAAGTGATTGTATTATTTGATCAAACAATAGCGATAAATCTTGATATTGCACAGTAAGTGCTTGTTTGTATGATTGTATACAATAATGTTTGATCAATTGTGTTGGAAATATTTCACAAATCCATCGACAGACCCTCAGCGCCCGCTTATGCTGACTGCTTCTGACTGGATGCTGTCCGGCTCGCCATGGCGGTGGCCGCGGCAGCGCCTTGCAGTTTGTTGATGGGGAATACATCTCGTGGGGGATGTCGTTGACCGGGGCTACGGCTCCGGTTTTTTTTGCCTGCCTGCGATGCAGACAACAGACGTCGGGTCGATGCCAACCGTGATGTGATGCGCCTGCACGGCGGACAGCCCCGCCATGAAAACAGTTCCGCCTAGCCGGCAGAGAAGGTGGGAAGACGCAATCTTCATCCCGGTCTGCTCGCCAGCGTGAGTGCATGCATGTTGCGCCGCAAAACAGTTGCCAGCCTTCCGCCCGGCATGGCATGGTTGAAACCATGAATTCACCACGTTCTTCCCACACTGCCGCTTACTGTCTGCTTAGCCTGGCCGCCCTGTTCTGGGCTGGCAACTTCGTCTTGGGCCGTGCCGTCCATGCCAGCATTCCACCGTTGACTCTGGCTTTTGGCCGCTGGTTGATTGCCCTGCTGGTGTTGCTGCCTGTCGGCCTCAAGCCCATGCTGGCGCAGCGCCCCTTGTGGCAGCCACACTGGCGCCGCATCATCCTGCTGGCCTTGCTGGGCATTGCCAGTTTCAATTCGCTGGTTTACCTGGGTTTGCAGTCCACCAGTGCCACCAATGGCGTATTGCTCAATTCCTTCATCCCCATCCTGATCGTGCTGTTGGGCGCAGTGTTTTTCCAGCTGCCGCTTAACCGGGGCCAGCTGGCTGCCGTGCTGTTGTCCTTTGCCGGGGTGTTGCTGCTGGTGGCGCATGGCGAACCGGCACGCTTGCTGACGCTGGATATCAATCACGGCGATGCGCTGGTGTTCTGCGCCATGCTGGCCTGGGCCGTCTACACCCTTTTGCTGCGTGGCCTGCCCGCCGGGCTGGATCGGCTGGGCTTGCTGACCCTGCTGGTGGCCATCGGCCTGCTGGCCATCCTGCCGCTGTTCTTGCTGGAATATGCCCAGGGGCGGCGGCCGCTGCTGAGTGTCACCACGCTGGCGAGTTTTGCTTACGTTGGCACCCTGCCTTCGGTGCTGGCTTATCATTTTTACAATCAGGGCGTGGCGCGGGTGGGGGCGGCGCGGGCTGGCAGTTTCATCCACCTGATGCCGGCCTTTGGTGCCGTGTTGTCCATGCTGCTATTGGGTGAGGCCATTCATGCTTATCACCTGCTGGGGATTGCTGCCATTCTGGGTGGTGTGTTGTTGTCGGCGCGTAGCGCAGGACGTTAACAGCCGCTGAAAAAACTGCGTCGTCGCACCCTGCACTGTCTGCGTCGGCGCGCCTTGCATCAGGGACGCGATGCTATTTTGTTAGCCGCTCTCAATGAACTACAGGCTGCGCGGGGCGTGGCCGGGAAAGGTTGAATCATGAGTCGTTTCTGGAGTCCGGTGGTCCATCAGCTCACGCCCTATGTGCCGGGCGAGCAACCCAAGCTGGATACGCTGATCAAGCTCAATACCAATGAAAACCCCTACGGGCCATCGCCCAGGGTGCTGGAGGCCATCCGTGCCGCCACCGACGACAGCTTGCGCCTGTACCCGGACCCCAGCGGCGACAAGCTGAAGGACGCCATTGCCGGTTACCACGGTGTCAGTCGCCCGCAGGTGTTCGTGGGTAACAGCTCGGATGAGGTGCTGGGCATCGTGTTCCAGGCCCTGCTCAAGCATGAACAGCCCTTGCTGATGCCGGACATCAGCTATGGTTTTTACCCGGTGTATTGCGGCCTGTTCGGTATTCAGGCGCAACAGGTGCCGCTGGACGACAGCCTGTCCATCCGCGTGGAGGACTACCGCCAGCCCTGCGGCGGGGTGATTCTGGCCAATCCGAATGCGCCCACCGGCCGCCTGTTGCCGCTCTCGGCCATCCGCCAGCTGCTGGATGATCATCCCGACCAGGTGGTGGTGATCGACGAAGCCTATGTTGATTTTGGCGGCGAGAGTGCCATCGCGCTGGTGCATGACTATCCCAACCTGCTGGTGGTGCACACCTTGTCCAAATCGCGCTCGCTGGCCGGGCTGCGCGTGGGCTATGCGGTGGGCGATGCCACGCTGATCGAGGCGCTGGAGCGGGTGAAAAACAGCTTTAACGCCTACCCGCTGGACCGCTTGGCGCTGGCCGGGGCGGTGGCCTCCTTCGAAGATGACGACTACTTCCGCCACACCTGCCAGGCGGTGATGCGCACGCGTGCACAGTTGACCACGCAATTGCAGGCGCTGGGCTTCGAGGTATTACCGTCGGCGGCCAATTTCGTGTTTGCCCGCCACCCGCAGCACGATGCCGCCATGCTGGCCAACGGCTTGCGGCAGCAGGCGGTGATCGTGCGTCACTTTACTGCGCCGCGCATCAACCAGTACCTGCGCATCAGCATTGGCACCGATGCCGAATGCGCACGGCTGGTGCAAGTGCTGGGCAGCCTGCTGTCCTGAGACGGCTGGCCGATTTCAACTTAGGAAAGGAAGCGACATGAGCGAACAAGACCGCGCCGCCGGCAAGGCCCGCCGCACCCAGGTCATGGGTGAGGCCTTTGTCGAGCGCGCCATGAGCAATCTGGATGGCTTTTCCGCCCCCTTGCAGGACTGGCTGAACGAGCATGCCTGGGGCAGCACCTGGCAGCGCGAGGGGCTGGACCTGAAAACCCGCAGCCTGATCACCTGCGCCATGCTGGCGGCACTGGGGCGCAGCACCGAGCTGAAAGGCCATGTGCGTGGTGCCATCAATAATGGTGCCAGCCTGGTGGAAATCCGCGAGGTACTGTTGCACAGCGCCGTCTATGGCGGTGCCCCGGCGGCGGTGGAGGCTTTCCGCAGTGCGCGTGAAGTGCTGAACGAGCTGGGACTCAAACTGGAAGAATAGGCTGACTGACGGCAGGGTTGATTTTCTGCCGCCAGGCCCCACACTGAGTGCATCTCCACCCCCGGCGACCGGTCGCAGCATTGGTCGCTCTTGCTTGAAGGACATGAAGATGGCATCTGTAACCCTGCGCGGTAACCCGGTTGAAGTGGCAGGCACCCTGCCGGTCAAGGGCGACAAGGCTCCGGCCCTGACGCTGACCAATGGCGATCTGGCCGACGTGAGCCTGGCTGATTTTGCCGGCAAGAAGAAAATCGTCAACATCTTCCCCAGTGTCGACACCCCGACGTGCGCCACTTCGGTACGCAAGTTCAACGAAAAGGCTGCCGGCAAGGCCGACACCGTGGTGCTGTGCGTTTCTGCTGACCTGCCGTTTGCGCAAAAGCGTTTCTGCGGTGCTGAAGGCATCGAGAACGTGGTGAACCTGTCCACCTTCCGCAATGCCGACTTCCTGCAAGCCTGGGGCGTGAAGCTGGCTTCCGGCCCGCTGGCCGGCCTGACTGCCCGTGCCGTGGTGGTGCTGGATGCCGACAACACCGTGCTGCACAGCGAGCTGGTAGCCGAAATCGGCAGCGAACCCGACTACGATGCCGCGCTGGCTGTGCTGTAAGCAGCCGGTCGCTACGCAGTAAACACCAACGGCAGCCCGTGATGGCTGCCGTTTTTCATGGTGCAGGGGCCGGATCAGCCGGCGTCGTGGGCCTGGGCGGTATGCGGTCCGCTGTGGCTGGCGCGGATGGTGGTCTCACCCTGGGGGCTGCCGAGCACTTCCGGGCGACTGCCCAGTTGCGACAGCTTGTCGCGGTGGCGCTCTGCCAGGCGCTGGTAGTGTTCGTCGGAGCGGCGGAAGAAAATCAGCTCCTTGTCGGTCATGCGCCTGACCTTGGTGGCCTCCACCGCCGCCTCGTGCGCCAGCAGGCTGCTCTGTTCGGCCATGTCGCGAATGCGCAGTCCCAGCTGGCTGATATCCTCGACGGCGCGGCCCAGCTTTTGCAGCTCGGCCACCGTGCTTTCCAGCTTGGCCTGCAGGCGCGCGCTGGACAGGCCGCCTGCTTCGCGGCTTTGCTGCAGGATGTCGGCACTCAGCCCGGCCAGCAGCTGGGCCACTTGCTGGCTTTGCTCGCCATACTGGATTTGCTGGCGCGTCTGCTCCACCACGCGGGTGGTCAGTTCCAGGACTTGCTGGCTCTGGCCTTCGCTATGAATGGCCGAGACATGCACGTCCTGCATCACCTCCAGCAGCTTGTCCAGTGCCAGATTGACATGGCGGGCCGCCTGGCCAAGCTCGTCCTGGCTGGTGTCGGGCAGGCGGGCGGCGGTATTGCCGGCGGCAATCTTGTCGGCAGCCTGACACATCATCAGGATGCGGTTTTTCAGGGCGCGGGCGGTCGCCAGCTGCAACAGCACCACCACGATGCCCATCAGCACCAGCGGGCCGAGAATGGCGAACAACAGCCGGCCCACCGTGGCCTGCATGTCGGCTTCGACCATGGCCAGGCCATCGTGCTCGGCCTGCAGTTGCTGATCGATGGCGGCGATCAGCGGCAACATGTGCATCTTGTAGGCGGCATCCGGAATGTTCAGCGCATCTTCCGGCGAGGTTTCGGCAATCTTCAGCGCGCTGGCAATCTGGCGGGTAAAGGCTTCCCAGCGTTGGGTCAGCGTCTGGTCGAAGCTGTCGCGCCGTTCGGCCGGCAAGGCAGGCAGGATGTCACCGCGCAGTTGCTGCACTTGCCGGCTGGTATCGGCCAGCTGGCGGGTGGTGCTGTCCAGCATGGGGTCGGCGCGCGCCAGGCTGAGCATGGCGGCTTTCAGTTGATTCAGGTGGGCCGACAGCGCCTGGCGCTGGCGGTATTGTTCGAATTGATGGGTCAGCGAATACAGTTGCACACCGGTCAGCGACAGTGCCAGCACCAGGCTGAGCAGGGTGAAGGCAATGGTAAGCCAGAGGCGTTTGACGAGCGACATGGCAGGCTGTCCACAATGGAAAGCCAACACGCTACGGCAAGATCATGACGCGGTTGTGACGGTTTTATGTCAGGTCATGCCCGCTGTCGCTGCTGCAAAACGCCTGCTGGCGCAGGCCCTAGCTTGCTTGCAGGCGGAACCAGCTGAGCGCCTGGTTCAGCACGCTGGCCGATTCTGCCAGCTGGCGCATCACCGGGCTGGCATCGCGCATCTGTTCGTCGATGGTACTGGCCAGGTGCGCCAGCTCGAAACCGTGCTGGCGGATGCTGTTGCCGGCCTCGCTCTGTTGCTGGCGCGAATGGCTGATATTGCCCATCAGCTCGTCCAGCTGCGCCAGGGTTTCATCCACACTGCTCAGCGCTGCATCCAGCGATTGCTGGGCATGCTGGTTGTCGTGGCTGGCCTTGCCGGCGGTATCGATGGCATCGCCCAGCGACTGCTTGACGGTTTCCACCTTGGCCAGGCTGTCGAAAATGCGCGAGGTGGCGCTGGCCGTACGCTCGGACAGCTTGCGTACTTCGTCGGCCACCACGGCAAAGCCGCGGCCCTGCTCGCCGGCACGGGCGGCCTCGATGGCGGCATTCAGCGCCAGCAGATTGGTCTGGTCGGCCACATCGCGAATCAGCGTGCTGATCTGGGCGATGTCGCCAATGGACTGGTTCAGCTGCTGCATTTCCTGCATGGCAATGCCGATGCGGGCGGCCAGATGCTGCATGGCGGCGGCATTGGCATTGCCCAGCTGGCGTGCCTGTTCGGTGCGTTGCAGCGCCTGGCGCGAGCCGGCCTCGGCCTGTTCGATGAATTGCGCCACGCTGTCGGCCTGGCTGGCAATCTGCTCGGCGGCCTGATTGCTCAGATTGGCCTTGCCGGTTTGCAGGCGGCTGGCATCCGCCGCCTGGCTGGTCAGCAATTGCAGCTGCTGGCTGTCGCGCTGGTTGCGGCTGGCGTGCTGGTGCACATTGGTCAGCAGCTCGCTCAGGCGCTCGAGAAAACGGTTGATGCGCGCCGACATCTGCGCCAGCTCGTCCTTGCCGTTTTCCGGCAGGCGCGAGGCCAGATTTCCTTCGCTCAGGGCATCGACAGCCCGTCCCATGGCCGCCATCTGCAATTTCAGGCGGCGCGCCAGTGCCAGCTGGATCAGCACCACGGCCAGGCTGGCCAGCGCCAGCGGCCCCAGGATGAATACGGCCAGCCGGCTCAGCATGCCGTGCATGGCGGCTTCCTCGCTGCTCTGGTTGCGGCTGGCCTGTTCCAGTTGTTTGTCGAGCAGGGCCACCAGCGGCACCAGGCTTTGCTGATAGGCCTGCTCCGGAATCGACAGCGCATCCTGTGGCGCACTCTGGGCAATGGTGAGTGCGCTTTCCAGGTTACGGGTGTATTCCTGCCATAGCTGGCCGGTCTGCTCCTTGAAGCTCTTGGCTTGTGCTTCGGGCAGGCTGGCGGCGATATTCACGCTCAGCCGTGCAACTTGCTGCTTGATCTGCTGCAGATGCTTGGCCGTGTCCGGCTGCAGGGGGTCGGCCCGCGCCAGGCTCAGCACCCCGGCCTTGAACTGGTAGAGGTTGGCCGACAGCTGCTGATGCTGGCTGTAGTCGTCCACATGCTGGGTAAGCGAGAACAACTGCTGGCTGGTGACGGCCAGCACGATAAGCAGGCTGGCCACGGTAAACAGAATGGTCAGCCATAAACGCTTGATCAGGGACATGTCATGCTGCTTCAGGACGGATGATGCTGCGCAGTGTAGACCCTGAAAATGTCAGTTCCATGACATGACTTAATGCCAAATGCTTATAATTATCTGGGGAATGGCTACATCATTTACAAGCAGGTCTTGCTAATCCGGCTGAATGCCGCGCAATACGGCCGCCGTGGCAGCCATGCCAAGGCGCTTGCCATCCCTGGCTGGCAGGGCGGCCAGCACACCGCGGAGGGGGCTGCCACGCCGCTTGTTCAACGCTCAGGTCGCGGAAGCGGAATCAGCCCGTGGCGCTCATGTTCGGCTTGGTTGCAGTCGGGCCCGTGATGGCAAATACCCGCGTCGGCAGCTTGAATTGCAACAGCTTGAGCAAGGCCAGCGGTCCTTCACCGGCGCTGGTACGCAGGATGTAGCGTGCGGTCAAACCGTCCGGCAGGGCAAAGTCCAGTTGAAAGCGTGCTTTGTCCAGTTGGACTACCCTGGCTTTTTCCAAGAGGCGGATAAAGGCCCAGCGGCCACTGAACTGCAGCGTTTGCCGCATGCCGGTCGCCAGCGACAGCCACTGCAAGTGGGTGCCGGTGTGCTGCCCGGTTTGCGGCCACTGCATGGGGACCCAGGCTTCTTGCTGGTTGAAGTACTGCAACGCCTGGCCATCAATCATCAGCGTGGTTTCGGCCAGCCCCGGCATGGCAACCGGGCGCAGCTCAAACTGATAGCCGGCATCGCCTTCGGCATACAGCAGGCTGGAGAGGCGGCTCAGTGCATTCACCGCATTGAGGAAGTCGGCATCGAAAGGTGCGGCATTCTGCAAGGTGGGGCTGGGCAGCCACTGGTCGCCCTCCTGCACCAGCGCCCCGGCCAGCGTACTACCCAGAAAGCGGGCAATCGCCCCTTGTTCCGGGGCCAGAAAGCCGGTCAGCACCGGGATGGAGCTGTCGTTATTCGTCGCATTGAAAGGATAGCGCCCGGCCAGTTGACTCCCCCAGGGCAGGTAGATGCTACGGCGCCACACATCATTGATGTCGAAGGCCGCAGGCAGCATCACCACCTGGTTGGCACTATCCAGCGGGCTGACAAACAGCTGCTGCGCAAAGCCGGCCCATTCTGCCCCCATGCTGGCAGCCTGCATGGCCGCGTACTCCTGGCCATGGGCCAGCGCATTCTGCTCGCCTTTGAACAGCGCCTGTGCCAACTGCCGTGCCGCCGCATCGGGATTGGGCGAGGCCGCCAGTTGTTGCAGTTTCAGCCGCACCGAGGTGACGGATTCCAGATAACGCGCCAGGCTGACGGTGTTGCCGGTTTGTACATCATCCGGAGCGGCCAGTCGCAACAAGGGGCCAAAGGCGCGGGCCAGCGGGTCGGTAGGCTTGCTCTGTGCCATGGCCGCCTTGTCGCGGGACTTGCCCACTAGTGCGCGGGTTTTGTCCAGCAAGTCACTGGCCAGGGATTTTTCCGCCGCGCCAGCCTGCCCCTGGTACTGGATCATGCTGATCAAGGCCAGCAGCGGCGAGCGTTGCGGGTCGGCATAGGTGTTCAACTGCTCTACCGTGCTGGACAGGCTGTTGGCAGATTGCCAGCGCATGCCGTTCAGCCAGCGTTGCCAGGCAGCGGCGTAGTCATTGAAATACCGTTGCAGCAAACGGGTCTTGAGCAGGCTGCCTTCACTGCGCGCCGCTTCAGCCCCCATCACCCACAGCGCCTCGCCGCCTTGTTTGGGGTCGGCACTGTCGATGGCTGCACGGACATAGCCTTCCCATGCTTCGCGGGTATAGGCACCGGGCAGGGTGCCAGGCAGCAGGAACAAGCCACGGCTGTCCACGCCCGGCAACAGGCTGCTGGCGGTACGGGGCGGATATTTGTCGGCAGCCTGCTGCAGGATGGACTGGTAAATCGTCTCGTCACCATGTTCCACTCCATTCAGGCCAAGCAAGGTCTGCCGGGCTGCCGAGACCACGGCAGGGAGGGCCGCCAGCTTCCATTCCGGGTGTGCTGCCAGATGCTGTGCATAAAAGCGCATGATGTCCACGCGCGGCTGATCGCTGAGTCCACTGCGCTGGCCTAGCTGATCGGACAGGAATGCCGCCTGGGTACGGGAGGGCGTATCCAGCATCAAATAGGCTTTCAGGCTGTCAAATCCCACCTTGCTGGCCAGCGAAATCGCCTCACCACCACCGGACAGCGGCAGCTTGTTCAGCTCAAGCAAAACGCGCTGCATATTCTGCTGGGCAGGCGCAATCACCCACTGCCTGGCCGCCTTGCCATAAGCGGCAAACAGCGGTTCTTGCACCTTGGCATTCAGGTTCAAGCCAAAGCGCGACAGCAGCGGAATCCCCGCCCTTGCCTGCTGCGACAGCTGCTGCAATAACCGTTGGGTGTTGAGCAGCGCCGGCAAGGCTTGCTGGATATTGCGGGCGGCATTCAGCTGTGCAATACGGGCCTGGGCATCCATCAGCAGCGTGTGATTGCGCACGGCCGACACCCCCACCCCCAGGATCAGCAGCAGGGATAGCGCCAAGACCAGCCAGCCGATGCGGTCGGTCAGGGTAAGGCGATGGCGGCGCGGTGGACACTGCACACAGTCCTCCACCATATGGCCCGCGATATCCGGTAAATCACTACCCGCAATCCAGGCCAGGCGAATGATGTGCTGCCCGTCTGGCAGGTGGCGGCTGATCTGCGCCAGCGACTCCGCCAAGTCGTCAATCACACCGGGCTGTTCCAGCGCCGCGGAAAAGGCCAGCGTGGCCGGACCTTTATCCGCCAGCAAGGCTGCCTGGCCGGCAACGGCGCTGTGCCAGACCAGCTGATGCAAATCAGCCCGCGTTTGTGCGGCATCGCCGGGCTGGGTCAGTACACAGGAAATCCCTTGCGGCGGCACTGTCCAGCCAGTCAGAGCAAAACAAACCGGCAGCCGCCACTGGCAACGCGCATTCAAATCCAGCAGCTGCCGTAGCTGCACGCTCCCGGCGGTGGGCAATGCTTGCCCCACCAGTATGACGGCATCCAGCGGCACCCGCCAACGGCCACGCAAACGGGACAGCAGCTTTGTCGGCTGTTCCGGGGTGATGCGCAGCAGCAAGGCATCAGGACTATCCAGCCAGAGCGGTGCCGGGGCCTGGTCAACATCCGCCAGGCTGGATACCGCTTTCTCCGGCAACAGCATTGCCACCCATGGCTTGATGCTGCGCCATTTGCCCGGATATTGGTGGCGCATGTATTGCAGAACGGCATCCAGACCGGCCGTCGTGCCATCCATACCGGTGTTGGCACGGCTCAGGCGCGGTGCCATCAACGCAGCAGGCCCGCGGATCAGCAGCAGCAACCAGACAAACACCGCCAGGGTTGGCAGTAACACCGCCCAGAAGAAAAGACTGGTTTGCAACAGGAAGCCATCCGTCGGTCTCTGAACCAGCGTTTTCCCATACAACCAGACCAGCAACAGTGCCAGCACTCCAATTGCAAACAGGATCAGGGGTATCCAGTAAACGCGGCGGGTGGGGGAGGCGGTTGGCAGGCTGGTCATGGGGCTATGTCCTTTGTTTATAAAAATATTTCATTTCAATTGCGGAAATAACGCTCGGCATTTTTTATTGCTATCTGGGCCATTAAAAATAACTTGTTTCCAATGCGTGGTTTCAAATACGCCAGGGTAGGCACCTTTCTTGCAGGAAATGGCGCTGGATTTTAATGCAAGATATTTGCCATTTGGTGAGAAAAATGCCTTGTCATTATGCCCTGCAAAAAGAGAGCGATCCAAATCTACATTGGAATTTCTATCGGGTGAGAAAAATTGTTTGTGATTTATTTTTAATGGATCTGGAAGGGTGTCATATCCATTTATTGCTTTATTAATAATTACTCCTGCGATGTAGCTATATTTACTTTTCTTTTCATACGTCATTCCAAAAATTGGGTTGATATATAGCAAAATTAAATTGCGCGCACTGTTGGCGTCCATTAGTCGTGCTGATTGAAATGAGTTGGTGATTTCTTGAAAATCAACGTCATTTTTGTCGCAGTTTTCAAGGTCGGAAATTTTTATAAATCCATTTCTATCTAAAATTATAAACTTCGAGTCGGATGAGATGGATGCTGATGTATGTCCAATCCAATATGGAAATTTTATTCGACATGTGTTTTCTTTGTAAATAATTTCCATTTCTTGGATGTTCTCATTTTGTACGGTAATGTTTTGTACTTTAATGTTAGGTTCTGTATTTAAAATTATTGTGGTCTTGGCAGGTGATGGGGATGACAAGTTGAAAAGTATTGTAAATGGCATTGCCAAGCTGCTAATTTTTTGAGTACGTATCACTTAACACTCTCCTTGGTGGTAAAGTGAAATCGGCTGGCGTGTTATCTTGATTTGTATTGTTCTAAATCGCTATTGTGGTGCCATAAATAAGTTCAATTTTGAAGATGCGATTTTACAAACGGATAGGCCATGTTGCAGTCAATCAGCATGATATTGCTATTGAATTTCTTGTAAAAAGTGATTTTTCACGCTGCATTGCTTGGTTTTTGAATTTGCTTTTACTTCAATTGTGGAAATAATGCCCGGCATTTTTTATTGCTATTTGGGCCATTAAAAATAACTTGTTTCCAGTGGGTTGTTTCAAATACGCCAGGGTAGGCACCTTTTTTGCAGGAAATGGCGCTGGATTTTAATGCGAGATATTTGCCATTCGGTGAGAAAAATGCTTTATCATAAGGGCCTGCAAAAAGAGAGCGATCCAAATCTACATTGGAATTTCTATCGGGTGAGAAAAATTGTTTGTGATTTATTTTTAATGGGTCTGGAAGCATGCCGTATCCATATATTTCTTCATTAACAATTATTCCTGCAATATAGATAAATTTACTTTTCTTATCATGAATTCCTATGGTTGGGTCTATATAAAACACTAATAGGTTTGTGCTTTTATTGATATCTTGAGTGATGGAGTTGTTTTCATGAATGTCTTTTAGATAAATTCCGCTTTTGTCGCAGACCTTCAGGTCGGCTATGCTTGTAAATGCTCCGTTGTTAAGAATAATAAATTCATTATCTGAAGACAGTTTTGCAGATATTGCATCTGTTCTGTAAGGATAGTTAATTTTGCACGTTATTTTGTCTAAATTAATATATAACTCATGATTTATTGATGGTATTGTGCTTGTTATTTTTAAAATTGGCTTGCTTTCAATATTGATGGTGGTTGCATGTGATTTGAATGTTAATATTATTGTTGTAAATAGTAAAATGGAGTAATAATTAAATTTACTTAATTTTTTCATGTTCATATCTTTATTTTGAAAGCAAAGCCGAAGCGATTTGCATATTTTACGGGGAGGAAGGACTCTGGCATTTCAATTTCATCTCCAATTACATAGTTGATGCGATATGTATGGCTCTCTCTGTCAAGTAGGCCTATATCACCACCATTAATTTTTTTTGTTATTATTTTGATCGTGGACTTGTCAATGTGAGTCATTGTCAGTTTCGCTTCCTGTCTTATACAGGATAAATAGAATCCTCCGCTATCGATGCAATTGTATGTGTTTATTGATAATAATTCTGGGTTTTCAATATTTGGTGGTTTCATTTTCATTTTGGACTTATTTCTTGTGAGGTATGCTGGGTCGTTGGTCCAGTTTTCGTCGAACAGAGTTTTATCAAGCCACGCTCTGAAAATCCAATACTTGGAATAATTTTCAAGACCTGTCAGCTGTTTGAAGCCACGACCTCTAAATTTTTGCGCATCATCACCATCAAGATTGCCATTGCGCCAATTGTAGCCGCTTGCTATTAATTTCCCTTTGCTGTTGTATCTTTCTCTAGCGTAGTATTCTGTTTTTTCATTGGCCTCGCGCCCCCACCAGTGTTCGATTTTTATTTCATGGCTTTGCAAGGATTCTTCCACCGGGGCTAGTCCCTTCTTGTTGATGTAATCTTGATACTGTGCAATTTCGGTCATATTGCTCAGTTGTGCACATTCGACACAGCCTTGGCCGAAGAAATGGATGGTTTGCCAGCCAATGTCAAAACCGTATTTGCTCACCGTTTGATTGATGGCATTTTTATATCTGGCAATAAGGTATTGTGGTGTAATTTCCGGCCTGCTTTTATCTATTGCAGGGATGAAGATATTTTCCATCTCGAAGCTGCCAAACCATTTGCACTTGCGAAATGTCTGGATGAATTCACGTGGGTGGAAGTGCCAGATGTTGTCATCCAGTGATCGGTCGTAATGCGATTCTTCATTCGGGTAGTACATTTTTTGGGTCATTACTCCGGTTCTGTTCTTTATTTTCTCCCAAAAACACAGTATCTTTATTTTTTCTTTTAACAGATCAAAGGCTTTGTCCGACATGACTTCTGATTTTGGGTTGAGGTAGCTCTCCTTTTTCATCCAGCCATAGCGTTCGTCAATTTTTGTGCCATCCCACTCGCTTTTGAATTGGCAAATTAATCTGGATAGTGTGTTTGTCTTGGCAGAAAACGCGGCGATCAGTTTTTGCCTGGTTTTTTCTTGTTCCTTGGGGAGTAGCAGCTGCTGGATATAGGCGGAATGGCATAGTCCGTCACGGGTTTTGTCATCATCAACGAAATGCCAGCCCAGCCAGTGTGGAAAGTCTGCATCACTGTATTTCTTGATTTTTTCGTCACGAATATTGATCCAGAATAGGCCCTGTGGCGTGGTGATTTGCTGGTAAATGTTGGCGTGCGCCGGAAGTTCGCGGTTGTGGCTCTTTGAAATCAAGCGGCCGTAGCGTAGATATTCATAAATCGTACTTTGACTAGCTTCGGGAACTTGTTTGCCGATATCTTTAGTCATTCGGTATAAATTGATGTCGTAATTCTTCCAGTAAGGAGGAGTTATTTTATTGGGCACAGTAATAAATGTCCCATTTTGTAAAATACGGGTAGTCAGTGTTGCGGTGCGGTGGCCAATTTCCATGGTGACGTACAGATCTTGCGTGGTAGTGCCCGCTGGTTTGCTCTGGCCTTTGGGGGCTTTGTCTCCGCTGTAGTAGGGTGTTCCTTGCGGGATGTAAAAATGGCTATCGCCAAAGATGATGTTTTCTCTGCCGTTTTTACTTAAGTCCAGTTTGCCGGATGTGCGCCCTGTCAGCCTTCTCAGGTTTTCGGTATTGCAGAATATTTCAAAATGAAAACCGCTCATCCCACCGGTATAGCCCGCTTTGCCGATGATTTGCTTGCGGGCCAGTATTTTTCCCTGCTGGAATGCAATCATCACTTCCGGGCTTAATTTGCCGAGGTTTTGATAAACCGAATAAAAAACAACGTATCCATCCCGGCCACTACCTATTTCTGTTTCATGGCGCATCACCACGCAGCCGGGGGTGTCGAGTCCATTTCGTCGTAAGGGCGAGTCTTCATCCGGATTCAGTTCGCCAGGGCCACAGTCTCGGTAATGAATGACATAGCCATTGGCGATGGCGCGGACATTGTTTTGTTCACCGCTGCCGGAAAGTTGCACATGCATGCCGCCGTGCCACTCGAATTGACTGGTTACCGGATAGCCACCCAGGGTGGTGGAGGGTAATAAGGCGTTTAGCCATTCGCTGTCCGGCATCTCATGCTGGGCCTGCTTCAGGGTGGGTGGGCTGATATTCATCGGTCACTCCGTCATTAAAGTGAAAGGCCTTTGTTTGGCAGCAAATCGGTTTGCGGAAAGCTGTCGTCTTCGTGCTCCAGTCCCGCCTTCCCTTCATTACTCAAGGTGCCGTGCAGCTTGATATCGCCAAACACCTCGATGCCCTTGGCGCTGATGCGGATGCCATGGCCGCCTGCCGCCAGTTCGATGCTGTCGTGCCCGGCGATGGTGATGTGCTGGTTGCTGTTCAGCCGCAGTGCCTTGGCGGCGGACACCGCCAGCGGGCCGCCTTGTGCCTGGATGTCCACGCTGCCCTGGTTGGCATAGAGACGCGCGCCGCCGCTGCGGGCAAACAGGCTGATGGCGCCGTTGGCGTTGTGGCGGATGTCGCCCAGGGCGGCGTGGCTGATGTGCTGGCCGGCGGTGACGGCATAAGTGGCACCGGCAGCGTGCTGGATGGTGTGCGGAGTGGTGAGGCCGATGCCGGCCGGGGCGCTGATCAGGATGCCGGCCTGTGCCAGTTGTTTGAGCGACTGCTGTAACAGGTCGACCTGGGCCTGCACATCCGGCGGCAGCGCCCTGGCGGTGGTGGCCGCATCGGCCAGGGCTTTGGCCAGCCGGTTGGCTTGTTCCAGCTGGTGCAGCGCTGCGGCCATGTCCAGTTGTGGCGTGGCGGCCACGGCTTTGGCTTCGGCGCTGATCAGCAGGCCCTTGCCGGCGCGGAGGGCACCCCAGTGATCGGTGCGCAGCTCAAAGCCTTCGCCGCGTGGCGCGCGGGCGGCATCCACCAGGTGGCCGATATTCAGCTGGCTTTTGCCGTATTCGCTGGCCAGCTTGATGTGTTCCTTGCCCTGCAAATCCTCCATGCGCAGCTTGTTGTTGGCCTTGGTGCGGATGACGTTGCGGCTGTGCCACTGGCTGGTGATGGGGTCGGGCCGCTCGCTGTCATGGGTGATGGCGGCGATATAGGGCTGGTCCGGATCGCCATCGCTGAAGGCGAGGTGGACGATGGTGCCGGCGTGGATGGGCATATGAAAGCCGAATTGCCGTCCGGCAAACGGTTTGGCCAGTCGTACCGCGCGCGAGTCACCGCCGGGGCTCCAGCTGTCCAGGTCGAACAGATAGCGCACGCGGTAGCGGCCATGCTCGTCGAGGAAGGGGTAGTGATAGCTGTTATTGCCGGGGCTCACCACCCTGGCGGGCAGGGTGCCGTGTATGCGCGGTTTGGGGGGAAGGGCGGGTCGCCAGACGCGATCCGCCGGTATGGCGTGGAAGCTGTTGTGGTAGGCGCTATCGCGGCTGCCGGCGTGGGTCACGGCGGTAATCAGCCAGCCGTGCGGGGCGTCGGCAAAGGGGTGGGTCAGCTTCAGCACTTCGCCGGGGCGTAGCAGGCTGACATTGCTGTCGCCTCTGGCGCAGCATTGCCGGCTGACGGAAAGTTCGTGGCGGATCTGTGCCAGCCGGACGGATTCCTCGTCATCACGATTGCCATCGCCCCAGTCATAGTCCTCGCCATGGGCGGCAGGCACTTCGCCAGTAAAACCGGCGCTGCCATCGGGTAGCTGGCTGGCGGCCATGTCGTTGAAGTTGCGCCGCCGTGTCGTGTGCAGCATCGGGCTGTGCCGGATGCGAAAGGCGGTCACTGCCTCGGTGCCGACACTTTCCAGTCCGGCCTGCTCGCGCAGCGGGATATTGAGCAGCTGGCCGCGGCGGTAATGCTCCAGATTGTTGCCAAACTGGATGACATCCTTGCCGTCACTGGACTGGGTGAACTGGTAGAAGATGCCGGCCTGCGCGGCCAGGCGGCTGAGAAAGGCCAGATCGCTTTCGCGGAACTGGGTGAGGTGTTCGTAGCTGGCTTGTGCGCCGGTCAGGGTGAAGTGGAAATCGCTGCCAGCCAGCCCATGTTTGCGCAACAGCGCTTCGATGACCTGCGCCACCGTCATGTTCTGGAACAGTCGGGTAGTGCAACTGTCCTGCAGCAGGGCCAGGCGCGGGCCGATGGTGAAGGTGTACAGCGTTTCCTCCGCCGTGCTGCGGCCACGTTCTCCATGGCGCACCACGCCGTGCCAGCTGCGTTGGCCTGCCACCTCGCTGAGCAGTGGCGGGAGGCCGGGAATGGCCAGCGGCGGTGCGGTGGATTGCGGGGTGATGCTGAAGGTGACCGGCAGGCCGATCAGCGGGGCGAGGGCCAGGTCGCGGTCGGGTAATGTCACCGCCACGCTGAGTTGGTAAGGCGTATCCAGCGCTTCTTCAATCTGAAAGGAATGCACGGACGGGGCGAGGCGGAAGCGGGCGGGGAAGTTCAGCTGGTAAACGTTGCGCATGGGGTGGCCTCTGGTGGGTCAGGTGGCGACCTGCCATTCCTGGCAGTCGTGGATGAGGCGGGGATGAACAGGGCAGCGGCACAGTACCAGGTCACCGCTCAGTGCCAGGGTTTTGCCCTTGATATTGTTTTGCCCCAGCGTGCCACGTGGCCCGGCCATGGCGATGACGCCGATACGGTTGCAGACGTCACAGCGCACTTTGGCTCCGATGAAGGACACCGGAATGCCAAGCAATGTCGGTCCATCGACCATGCCTTCCACTACTTCGCCGCGTCCGGTGATGCGGCAGCCTTGGCGGATGACAAATCTCATGCGGTGGCTCCTGTTGTGGTTGATGCGGGTGGCAGAGCAATACCGGCCCAGTGCTGAATGCCCTGCCGGCTGTGCCAGCCCATGGGTTGTTGTCGCAGCGTCGCGGCTTCCAGTGCCATCGCCGTCATGATCCAGCAGCCCAAGGCACCGGGATTGCCCCAGTAAGGTTCATGTTCCACGGCGTCGATTTGCCAGCCTGCCGCAGACAGCTCTGCCAGGCCGTCATGGTTCAGGCTGAAAAAGGATGCGGGCGGATCGGCCAGTGCGGCATTGCCTTGCGCTAATGCCAGATGTTCTGGCGCGCTGAACAGCACCGGCCGGGACAGGCTGGCACCTTCGCCGGTATTGCTTGCCAGCATGGCAAAGGCAGCTTCGGCGGCGGGTGGGCCATGGCTTGCACCGAAGCTGGCTGCCGGCGTGACGATGCCTGCCAGCAGGTGGTAACTGGCATCCGGCTGGGTGTGCAGCGCATCCATCACGGCATCGATATCCTCGGGGCTGTGCAAGCGATGCGGGCGGGGAGTCAGAAAGATGCCCAGCTCGCTGGCATGCTGGCGAAAGCGTAACCACGTGTCTTCGCTACCACTCCAGGAGACGGCGAGTGAGGCGTTCAAGGCGGGTTGAGGCCACTCGGCCAGCAGCGTGGCCAGCTTGGCAGGGAGGTAATGGGTGGCAGGAAGGCTTTGTTGGCTGTCGTCCGGCATGGGGGGCATTTCAGCAAGTGGTGTGAC
Source organism: Aquitalea sp. ASV15 (assembly GCF_016429115.1). Lineage (NCBI taxonomy): Bacteria > Pseudomonadati > Pseudomonadota > Betaproteobacteria > Neisseriales > Chromobacteriaceae > Aquitalea > Aquitalea sp. ASV15. Next base: position 66,742 of record NZ_JAELTZ010000010.1, read on the forward strand.
AGCGTGCGCTGTCGCAGCGTCGTTTGCGTCGCTGGTTTCCTCATCCCCCATCTCCTCATCTGTATCCGGATAAGGAAGCCACGTGGCCTCGTCGTCATCCTGCGTGTCGTCTGTGGCGGCGGTGGATTCAGGTTCAGCCAGATAGGGCGGTGCCGCGGATTCAAACTGCGGCACTGGTAACACCTTGCTGAACGGGACAGGTGTTGCGCGTAGTCCCTGGAGCAGAATCTGGCGATCTGCCGCGTGCATGCAGGCCGGGCCAAGCAAGGCGATCTGCCGGATATACAGCCGCGCTTTGCGGCGCTGTTCTTCCTGGTGATAGGCGGCGAGATGCAAGGCATTGCGGTGATCAATCACCCAGCCTGCCAGCAGCCAGCCGCTGTAGCGCAACAGTGTCCAGAAGCTGGAAAGAATGAAACCGGGCGCGGCAGCCTTGAGCCAGAAGCCGGTCAGGGGAGCCGCGGTGGCGGTGCTGACTGCCGTGGTGTAGGTGCTGATCAGCGTAGAAAGCAGGGTGCAGGCAAGTATCAACATCACATAGCGTGGCCAGTTGGGCTTGGCTGGTAACGCTTCTTGCTGCAGTCGATTTTCGGATGCTTGCATGCCATGCAGACCAATCGCAGGGAAGATTGATCAGGCATTACACTGCGCTAGATTTTGATCAGCAATGCCCACTCAGCCAGTTTTGCCGACTGCTCGTGTCTAAAGAATGGCGGGTGTCGAGTGGCCTGCCATTGCTAATGGCGCGCAATGATTGTGAGCCCATGCCAGGCAGGACGGGCGTGATGACTGACATGCCAAGCCATCACTGCCAGCTGGCAAAAATCCATTCCCCCGCAGTCCGGATCAGGTTGCCAGGTCAGATAGGCGGATGGGCAGTAGATGAGGAAGGGAAAGGCCCGCCCAGCTGGCAGGCCATGGTACTTAGCGGCTGCTCAGTAACACGCAGGGCTGGCCATTGAGTTCGAACTGCGCCTCCACCACCATGCCCAGCTTGGCATGCGCCTTGAGCGAGGCCTGGTTGTCGGCATGGATGAACAATACGGCCTGCTGGCCGGGCAGTTGCCGTTGCAGCTGCTGCCACATGGCGGCCAGCAAGCCCTGGCCGCGTGCGCGTGCTGCCAGGCAAACCGGGCCATAGAAATAGAATGGCCCGGTGCCGTGATGCAGCTGTGCCATCTGTATTGCCACCGGACTATCCTGATGCCGGCTGCTGCTGGTAAACAGCACGCCCAGCAGGCCGGCCTCGTCTTCCGCCAGCAGTATCGGCATCTGGTCTGCCGTGGCTTGTGCCAGCCAGTGACTGATCTTTTCCACCGGAAAATCGCCGTGCAGCGTACCGCCCTGGCTGCTGCTTTCCGGCAACATCAGCGCGGCAATGGCCGCGACATCGCTCTCGTTGGCATTGCGTAGTTGCAGCGGCATGGCAAGTCTCCGGTGAGGGTTTATTGCAGATTGGGTTTGTGCTTGTTGGCGACGCGGATGTAGTGCTCGGCCGAGTACTTGAAGTAGGCCAGTTCCTGCTCGGTCAGCTTGCGCGCCTGTTTCACCGGGTTGCCCAGGTAGAGATAACCGGACTCCAGCCGCTTGCCCGGCGGCACCAGGCTGCCAGCGCCAATCAGCACGCGGTCTTCGATTACGGCGCGGTCCAGAATGATACTGCCGATGCCCACCAGCACTTCATCGCCAATGGTACAGCCGTGCAGGGTGACGTGATGGCCGATGGTGACGTGCTTGCCAATATGCAGTGGCGCGCCCACCGGGTCGCTGTCGCGCTTGTGGGTGACGTGCAGCATGGCAAAGTCCTGGATATTGCTGCCCTCGCCAATATGAATGGCGTTGACGTCGCCACGGATGACGGCAAACGGCCACACCGAGGCATCATCTGCCAGCGTCACGTCGCCAATCACCACGGCGGCAGGGTCGATATAGCAGGAGTCGGCAATCTGCGGGGTCGTGCCATCATAGGGGCGGATATTGCGATTCATCAGAACGTCCTCATCTAACAGGTTCAGGATTCCCTATCATATAGCAATGGTCGCCGCCGGTTCGCCGGCTGGCCGCCTGATTTCGATACCGGCGCAGTGCTGTGCCAGCCACTGCCAATTGCCCACAGGAAGTGAACAATGAGCCAGAACCCGCTCCTCGACTTTACCGGTCTGCCACGCTTTGCCGAGATCCGTCCCGAACACATCAGCCCGGCCATCGCGCAATTGCTGAGCGAGGCCCGTCACACCGTGGCGCAACTGACCGCGCATGTGGATAGCCCAAGCTGGGAGAACTTTGTTGATCCGCTGACTGATGCCACCGAGCGGCTGTCGCGCGCCTGGGGCGTGGTGGGGCATCTGAATGCGGTGGTGAATACCCCGGAACTGCGCGATGCCTACAACGCCAACATCGCGCCCATTTCCGAATTCTGGACCGAGTTGGGCCAGAACCTGGCCTTGCTCGGCCAGTTCAAGGCCATCGAGGCCAGCCCGGCCTATGCCGGCTACAATGCCGCCCGCCAGAAAATCATCCAGAACGATCTGCGCGATTTCCGCCTGTCCGGTGCCGAGTTGCCCGAGGCGCAGCGCCAGCGCTATGCCGCCATCCAGAGCCGTCTGGCCGAGTTGTCCGCCCGCTTCGAACAGAACGTGATGGATGCCACCGACGCCTTCAGCCTGTATCTGGAAGACGCCAGCGAGCTGGACGGCGTACCGGAAGACGCACTGGCCCTGTTTGCCGCAGCTGCCCAGGCCGATGAAAAAACCGGTTACAAGATCACCCTGCAGTTCCCGTTTTACTTCCCGGTGATGCAGTACGCCCATAACCGCGCACTGCGGCAGAAGCTGTACGACGCCTATGTGAAACGTGCGTCGGAGTTCGGCCTGCCCGAGCACGACAACACCGAAATCATCCGCGAAAAGCTGCAACTGACGCGCGAAGAGGCCCAGCTGCTGGGCTTTGCCAATTATGCCGAGCTGTCCTTGTTTACCAAGATGGCGGAAAGCCCGGCGCAAGTCATTGCCTTCCTGCGCGACCTGGCCGCCCGTGCCAAACCGTTTGCGGCAAAAGACCGTGCCGAGCTGGAAGCCTTTGCCAGCAAGGAGCTGGGCCTTTCCGACCTGCAAGCCTGGGACATTGCCTATGCCGCAGAAAAACTGCGCGTGGCGCGCTATGCCTTCTCCGAACAGGAAGTGAAGCAGTACTTCCCGGAGAGCAAGGTGCTGCCCGGTCTGTTCGGCGTGGTCAACACCCTGTATGGGGTGCAGGTGCGCGAGAGCAGCGCGCCGGTATGGCATGACGATGTCCGTTTCTACGACATCCTCAAGGATGACCAGCTGGTGGGTAGCTTCTACTTTGATCTGTACTCGCGCGAGGGCAAGCGCCCCGGTGCCTGGATGGACGACGCCCGTGGCCGTCGCAAGAAGGGCGACACCATGCAAACCCCGGTGGCCTACCTCACCTGCAATTTCACCCGCCCGGTGGGCGACAAGCCGGCGCTGTTCACCCACGACGAAGTCATCACCCTGTTCCACGAATTCGGCCACGGCCTGCACCACATGCTGACCCAGGTGGATGAGCTGGGCGTGTCCGGCATCAATGGCGTGGAATGGGATGCGGTAGAGCTGCCCAGCCAGTTCATGGAAAACTTCTGCTGGGAGTGGGATGTGCTGCAAGGCATGACCGCCCATGCCGAAACCGGCGCAACCCTGCCGCGTGACTTGTTTGACAAGATGCTGGCCGCCAAGAACTTCCAGAGCGGCATGATGACGGTGCGCCAGCTGGAGTTTTCGCTATTCGACATGCTGCTGTATACCGATTTTGATGCCAGCACCGGCGATTGGCTGGCCTTGCTGGACGAGGTGCGCCAGGAAGTGGCGGTTAACTTCCCGCCGTCCTACAACCGCTTCCCCAACAGCTTCAGCCACATTTTTGCTGGTGGTTATGCGGCGGGCTATTACAGCTACAAATGGGCGGAAGTGCTGTCGGCCGATGCCTATGCCGCTTTCGAAGAGGCTGGCGGTGCCAATGCCGCCACCGGCAAACGCTTCTGGGATGAAGTGCTGGCCGTTGGTGGCAGCCGTTCGGCGCTGGAATCCTTCCGTGCCTTCCGCGGCCGCGACCCGCAGATCGACGCACTGTTGCGTCACTCCGGCATGGTGGAACAGGCGGCCTGAGTCACAACAAATATTTACAGGAGGGGAGGGAACTCCCCTGATTTGCTCTGGCTCTAATCTTTGCTCAACGGGTTATCTCCAAGAGCAGCAAGCGAGCCAGACGCTTATCTCTGCCCCTCAACGGACATCGATATTGTGTCTTTTCCCCTACCCCCAATCCCCCTTGGGGGTATTTTTTTGCCTGCTGTTCCACGGCAGACATGAAAACACCGCCATGCGGCGGTGTCGGATCGTGCTTTCAGTGAGATGACGCCTCGGTGAAACAACCTGGCGCTAAGCGGTACATGACCGGGCGCAGGGCGGAATCGCCATTTCACTAAAATCAGCTGGAAGGTTCGTTGTCTGCCTTGTCGGGACGATGCGGACGATGATGCTGGGCAAAGCCGGGCGTGCGCAGGGTAAAGGCATCGCTAAAGGGGCGCAGCGTGGAACGATTGGGGTTTTTGGTCGGGCAGAGGGGATGTTGCTGGGACTGCAGGGGTTTGCTTTGTCTGGACAATTTGCTTCTACCGGTGATGAACATGGGTCCATTCTAGCCAGCAATCGCCTGCTTCGGCAAATTTGATCAAATTTACTGTTGTTTATTTGTTCAAGCCAGCGGCTGTTCGGCGCTGCATATCCGTTAAAACAATTGCTACAGAAATGCCATATTGCCCCGCGACTAATCGGGTAAGATGGCGTCGATTTTCCGCCATGCCAGCCCGCTTAGCCGGTTGGTCTTGGCCACCTGATAATCAAGGCAGACCGCCGCTATGGCCGGTCTGTTCCATTGCCGGGCCGCTTGTACCGCACAGCAGTGCGGCGGCCCCTTGTTGACGAGGGCAAGATGGTTTCCAACAGCTCCATTCGACCCGAGCGACTCACCCTGCTGGTGTCGCTCGCGCTGGTATTGTTTTACAACCTGCCATTCTGGCGCGAAATGTTGCGCATCGTCGGCCCGCTGGATGGCCACGGCATCAAGCTGTTGCTGGAATCCTTCCTGCTGGTGACAGCGTTTTACAATCTGGTGCTGTCGCTGTTCAACTGGCCGTATATCGGCAAGCCCTTGATGGCGCTGTTGCTGCTGATTACCTCTTTCATCACCTATTTCATGAACCAGTACGGGGTGATGATTGATGTACACATGGTGCAAAACGCAGTCCAGACCGATAACAAGGAAGTGCGCGATCTGCTGACCGGCAAGATGGCACTGTTTGTCGTGGTGCTGGGCATCCTGCCCGCCTGGTGGCTGTGCCGGCGCCAGATCCAATGGCGCTCGCCGCTGCGCGAGAGTGGTGCACGTCTGCTGACCCTCCTGATTTCCGCCGCGGTGTTGCTGGGCATCGCCTTTGCCGCTTACCAGGACTTTGCCTCGCTGTTCCGCAACAACCGCCAGCTACGGCATTACCTGACGCCTTTCAACTATATCCAGGCCACCAATGGCTATATCCAGGACCACTACAATAGCGGTCCCATCGTGGTCAGCCCGCTGGGAGAGGATGCCAAACGCGATGCCAGCTGGCAGCAGCACAAGCGCAAGACCGTGTTTGTACTGGTGGTGGGCGAAACCGCGCGTGCCGATCATTTTTCCCTCAATGGCTACCCGCGCAATACCAATCCCAAGCTGGCGGCACAGAGCGGCTTGATCAACCTGCCCAATGTGCATTCCTGCGGCACGGAAACCGCCGTCTCGGTGCCCTGCATGTTCTCCGATATCGGCCGCGCCAATTACGATGGAGACAAGGCCGCACGCCAGCAAAACGTGCTGGATGTACTGCAGCGCGCCGGCTACAAGGTGATCTGGCGTGACAACCAGTCCGGCTGCAAGGATGTGTGCAACCGTGTGACGCTGGAAGACGTCAGCAACAGCAAGGATGACAAGCTGTGTACCACGGGCGAATGCTGGGACGAAATCCTGCTGAAAAATGCCCAGCAGCTGATCGACCAGTCCGACCGCGACGTGGTGCTGGTGCTGCACCAGATGGGCAGCCACGGCCCGGCCTATTACAAGCGTTATCCGCCAGCGCAGGAGCAGTTCAAGCCGGTATGCCAGACCAGCGAGCTGTCACGCTGCCCGCGCGAGCAGATCGTCAACGGTTTCGACAACACCATCCTGTATACCGATACCGTACTGTCCGGCATCATCGACTTCCTGCGAGCCAACCAGCAGCGCTATAACACCGGCATGCTGTATATGTCCGACCATGGCGAATCGCTGGGCGAAAACGGCATGTACCTGCATGGCACGCCCTATCTGTTTGCGCCGGAAGCGCAAAAGCATATCGGGGCGATGATGTGGTTCTCCGACAGCTTCCAGCAGGAAGTCGGGCTGAACCAGCGCTGCCTGGAAGGGCGCAAGGCTGAGCCTTATTCGCATGACAATCTGTTCCACTCGCTGCTGGGCTTGCTGGGGGTGCATACCAGCGTCTACAACAAGCAGCTGGACATGTTTGCCCCGTGCCGCCAGCCGGGCTGATACCTTGTCTGTAATGTGTAGTGGCTGCCTGCAGGCAGCTGCTTTCATCCGTAAACGAGAACTGAAGATATGCAATTAGCCACCTGGAACGTCAACTCACTCAAGGTCCGTCTGCCACAGGTATTGCAGTGGCTGGCAGATAGCCCGGTGGACGTGCTCTGTCTGCAGGAACTGAAGATGGATCAGGACGTGTTCCCGCTGGCCGAGATCGAGGCCGCCGGATATCGCGCTGCCTGGTTTGGCCAGAAAACCTATAACGGCGTGGCCATCCTGGTACGGCAGCCCCTGCAGCTGGACGATGTGGTGCAAGGTATTCCCGGCTATGACGACCCGCAACGCCGGGTGATTGCCGCCACGGTAAACGGCGTGCGCGTGATCTGTGGCTACTTCGTCAACGGCGAAGCCGTTGATTCGCCGAAGTATCCATACAAGCTGGAATGGCTGGGCAAGCTGCATGCCTATGTGGCCGACGAGCTCACCCGCCACCCGCAGCTGGCCTTGCTGGGCGACTACAATATCGCGCCGGAAGACCGCGATGTGTACGACCCGGAAAGCTGGCACGAACAGGTGCTGTGCAGCACGCCGGAGCGTGCGGCATTTCAAGCCTTGATTGGCCTGGGGCTGGCCGACAGCTTCCGCCTGTTCAATCAGGAGGACAAGCAATACAGCTGGTGGGATTACCGCGCCATGATGTTCCGCCGCAACAAGGGCGTGCGCATCGACCACATCCTGATTACGCCGGCGCTGCAGGCGCGCGCCAGCGCATGTGTCATCGACAAGACCCCGCGCAAGTGGGAACGCCCGTCCGATCACACCCCGGTGGTGCTGACCCTGGCAGACTAGGCCGCATTCCATGCGTACAACGGCCCGGCAGGGCCGTTTTGCATTGGTAAACAGCAGCTTGCCGGATCGGGATAAAGCTTGGCCTAGCTCAATAATTTGCATATTAGCATTTGCTAAACTTTATTGATGAATAGCTAATGCCAAGGTGCCACCATGAGCCGCAACCACCCACCGCTGCCGTGCAATCCCTATTACGAAGGAGTGCCGGACTATATGACCGAAGTCTACGACTGGGCCTACGTCAACCCGCGCCGCGCCGCGCTGCTGGACCGCAATCTGGTGGTCAGCACGCTGTTGTTTCTGAATGACCAGCGGCTGATGCGCCGCTATCTGCAGCAGATCCAGCCCGGCATGCGGGTGTGGCAGGTAGCCCATGTCTATGGCGATCTGGTGCAAAAGGCCGCCGCCAGGGTGGGCAGTCAGGGCGAGTTCGTGCTGACCGACATCACCCCGGTCCAGGTCGAACATGCTGTGCGCAAGCTGCGTGACTATCCGCAGGCCCGCGTGGTGCGCGCCGATGCGGCCACATTCCGCCTGGAACAACAGCCAGACCTGGTGTGCAGCTTCTTCCTGTTGCATGAAGTACCGGATGATTTGAAGCAGCGCATTGTCGACAATATGCTGGCACAAGTCCCGCAAGGGGGCAGGGCGGTGTTTGTCGACTATCATCGGCCGGCAGCATGGCAACCGATAGGATGGTTGCTCAAGTGGGTCAACCGCAAGCTGGAACCCTTTGCCGAAGCACTGTGGCGTAATGAAATTTCAGCGTATGCCAGCCATGCCGAACGGTTCAGCTGGCACAAGGAAACCTTGTTTGGCGCGGTTTATCAGGTTGTGACCGTCACCCACCGCTAGTTTTGTACTTAGCGTTACACGGGCTTACATAGCACTCACAGACGGGCTTGACGGGCAGGGCTAGGATACGACTCATGGAAACACCGCTGCGGTGTCTCGGAAAGAACACTCCCCACTTGATATTGGAGAACGCAACATGAAAAAACTGACCCTGCTCGTTTTGTCTGCCGCCTTCGGTCTGAGCTCCGCTGCTGGTTTCGCCGCCACCAACGCTTCTGCTCCGGCTGCTTCCGCACCGAAAGCCAAAGCTGCCAAGATTCACCACGCCAAGAAGGGCGAAAAGAAAGTAGAAGCTTCTGCTCAGAAAGCCCAAGCTGCTGACGCTTCCGCCCCGGCTAAAAAGGCTGTGAAAAAGCACCACGCCAAAAAGCATGCTGCCAAGAAGGTAGACGCTTCGGCTCAGAAAGCCCAGGCTGCTGACGCTTCCGCTCCGGCTAAAAAGGCTGTGAAAAAGCACCATGCCAAAAAGCATGCTGCCAAGAAGGTAGATGCTTCCGCTCAGAAAGCCCAGGCTGCTGACGCTTCCGCACCGGCTAAAAAGGCTGCCAAAAAGCACCACGCCAAAAAGCATGCTGCCAAGAAAGTAGACGCTTCCGCTCAGAAAGCCCAGGCTGCTGACGCTTCCGCTCCGGCTAAAAAGGCTGCCAAAAAGCATCACGCCAAAAAGCACGCTGCCAAGAAAGTAGACGCTTCCGCTCAGAAAGCCCAGGCTGCTGATGCTTCCGCTCCGGCTAAAAAGGCTGCCAAAAAGCACCACGCTAAAAAGCACGCTGCCAAGAAAGTAGAAGCTTCCGCTCAGAAAGCCCAGGCTGCTGACGCTTCCGCTCCGGCTAAAAAGGCTGCCAAAAAGCACCACGCTAAAAAGCACGCTGCCAAGAAAGTAGAAGCTTCCGCTCAGAAAGCCCAGGCTGCTGACGCTTCCGCTCCGGCCAAAAAGCACGCTGCCAAAAAGCACCACGCTAAAAAGCACGCTGCCAAGAAAGTAGAAGCTTCCGCTCAGAAAGCCCAGGCTGCTGATGCTTCCGCTCCGGCCAAGAAGCACGCTGCCAAAAAACACCACGCTAAAAAGCACGCTGCCAAGAAAGCCGCTCCGGCTTCCGCAGCAAACTAATCAGACGTCAGCGTCTGGCTCGCAATAAGTAAAGGGAGGCTTCGGCCTCCCTTTTTGCATCTGTTGTTTCCGTCTGTAGCCGACATCGTTGGAGTACCGGCAAAGAAAAACGCCATCCTGCTGGATGGCGTTTTGTCTGTGGCCAGTGAAAAGTCAGATCACTTTTCCACGAAGGCGCGTTCGATGGCGTAGTCGCCCGGCTCGCCCATGCGCGGGGATTCCTTGAAGCCGAGGCCATTCAGGATTTCGCACAGGTCGTGCAGCATGGACGGGCTACCGCAGATCAGCACGCGGTCGTTTTCCGGATTCAGCTGCGGCAGGCCGATATCGGCGCACATCTTGCCACTGGTGATCAGATCGGTCAGGCGGCCCTGGTTGCGGAAGGGTTCGCGGGTCACGGTCGGATAGTAGATCAGCTTTTCTTTGACGATATCGCCAAAGAACTCGTTTTCCGGCAGTTCATTGGTGATGTAGTCGTGATAGCCCAGTTCGCTGACCCAGCGTACGCCGTGGGTCAGAATGACCTTGTCGTAGCGCTCGTAAACTTCCGGGTCCTTGATGATGGACATGAACGGTGCCAGGCCAGTACCGGTAGACAGCAGATACAGGTTTTTGCCCGGCAGCAGGTTGTCTTGCACCAGAGTGCCGGTGGGCTTCTTGCTGATCATCACGGTATCACCAACCTGCAGGTGTTGCAGGCGCGAGGTCAGCGGGCCGTCTTGTACCTTGATGCTGTAAAACTCCAGATGCTCTTCGTAATTGGAGCTGACAATGGAGTAGGCGCGCATCAGCGGCTTGCCGTTCACTTCCAGGCCGATCATGACAAATTGGCCGTTGATGAAGCGCAGACCGGCATCGCGGGTGCAGGTGAAGGTGAACAGGGTGTCGTTCCAGTGGTGAACCGACAAGACCTTTTCAGCGGTCAGATTGGGGGAGGACATATAAATTGCTGCTCGCTATCCAAAAGAAATCAAGGAATGAGTGGTTGCCGCGATTTTACCCTTTTCGGGTCCGCTTGACTAAACATTGCTAGCCGTTCTCACTATGTCATTGTACATAATGATCAAATCGCCGCGCTGCCAGGCCTGGTCACTGTCTGTGGCGTACAAGGCATGCGGCCTGGCGGGAAAGTCAACTGGAACAGGATGTTACCTTAAAGCATGGGCTAGCCCTAACGATTTCTTTCCGCTGTGTTTATTCCTGATTGTTCTTAATCACTGATTGATTTAGATCAGCAAATTGTATTGCACGCTGCGCTAGTGCATAAAGGTATTGGCCTGGTTGCTGTTGTCCGACAGTGTACCAAGCCAAATCCCATCGCCATTCTTTTGTCATTATTTTTGGGCGCTTGCAGTTCTGGCGAGTACAATCTGCTGTTCTGCAGACAGAAAGCGGAGCGTGCAATGAAGCTGTGTGTGATTCCCGGAGACGGGATCGGTCATGAAGTGGTGCCGGTGGCGGTCGGGGTGCTGCAAGCCGTGCTGCCTGGCTTGCAGCTGGTATTTGCCGATGCGGGCTGGGAAGAGTTCTGCCGCAATGGCAAGGCGCTGCCTGAGCGCACCCTGGCGGCTGCCCGTGAATGCGGGGCAGTGTTTTTTGGTGCCGTCAGCTCGCCCATGCAACTGGTGGAGGGCTATCGCTCGCCCATTGTGCAATTGCGCCGCGAACTGGGCTGCCATGCCAATATCCGCCCCACGCTCAGTTTGCCGCTGGCTAGCAGCCGTAGCGGCATTGATCTGATCATCGTGCGTGAAAATACCGAAGACCTGTATGTGGGGGATGAGCAGTCTGATGGTGAAGTGGCGGTGGCCATCAAGCGCATTACCCGCAAGGCATCCCTGCGGGTGGCGCGCAGCGCATTCGAATTGGCGCGCAATGCTGGCCGCCAGCGCATCACCATCATTCACAAGGCCAATATCCTGCCACGCACCGATGGCCTGTTCCGCGACTGTGCACGCGAAGTGGCACGGGACTTTCCGGAAATCGCGGTGGACGAAATGCTGGTGGATACCGCTGCCTTGCGTCTGGCACAGGCGCCGGAAAGCTTCGACATGCTGCTGGCACCCAATCTGTATGGCGATATTCTGTCGGATCTGGCTGCGGCATTTGGTGGCGGACTGGGTCTGGCGCCTTCATTGAATCTGGGCGTCGCAGCAGCGATTGCCGAGCCCGTGCATGGTTCTGCCCCGGACATCGCCGGCCAGGGCATTGCCAATCCGCTGGCGGCCATTCTCAGTGCGGCCATGTTGCTGCGGGTCTGGTGGCAGCGGCCGGAACTGGCGCTGCGTATCGAGCAGGCAGTACGGGCCACATTGCTGGATGGCATTGCCACGCCTGACGTGATGTCGCCCGGGGTGACGACCCAGCATCTGGCACGGGTGGTGATTGAGCGCATCAGGCAGCAGCAGGACTAGAATGTGAAAGAGGGCGGCTTGACTGGCCGCCCTCCGAGGTGTGTCACTGCATGTTTCAGAAGGTTTTGCGGGATAACGCAAACATTACATACAAGACTGCAACCCGAGCCGCGGCGAACATGTTTGCCAACGATGTTCTGCAAAACCGCGAACAGGTCATTACCAAAGAACAGGCTGTATGCACAGCACCAGATAAGTCGTAAAGCACTGATATTACGTGAACCATGCCCTTGGTTGTGCGGGCGGTAACATCATGATCGCTGCCTGTTAGGGTGGCGGATAAGGGCTTTCCAGCCCCGGCTAACTCATCAAGCTCAAGCAAAGTCTGTTGTTTCGTGTCTGGCTTACCGACGACCTGTCGTTGATGCATCCGTGATGGACGCTGGGAGTGCTCCCGGCTACGCTGAAGCAGCCGCCATCAAACCTGAGAAGGCGATGGGTTCTGAACACAAGGTTGAACAAGGTTGTCGGAATCCGGCCAATGACTCATCCCAAACCCTCCCTGTTACTGAATGATTTCAGTATAGGCCGGTGCTGGCCGGACTCAAGTTTTTTTTGTAGCGCGCTGCAGGCCGCGGCCATGGCAATGTGCTGAAGTCTTGTCCCTGCTGCCATGGGCGCTGCGACCATTTTGCAACGCCAGCGCTGCTGGCGGCCTCAACCTGCCTGTGGTTTGAGGATGGCGATGCGCTCTGGCGGATTGGGGTGCAAGTGTTGTTCGAACTGGCGTGCGGCAGCTGCCCAGGAAAATCCTTCGGCCACCCGGCGCACATGGCTGCGGTCGATGTTCATTGCATCCAGGCAGGCCTGGCGCAGATCGTCGGCGAGCACGCCCGCTCCGCTGTTACCCACCACATCCAGTGGTCCGGCCACCGGATAGGCCGCGACCGGCGTGCCGCAGGCCATGGCCTCCAGCAGCACCAGGCCAAAGGTGTCGGTCAGGCTGGGGAAGACAAACACGTCTGCGGCGCGGTAGAAGCGCGCCAGTTCGTTTTGCGGAAATACGCCGGCAAAGTGGACTTCAGGATATTCACGTTGCAGGCGGGCCATCAGCGGGCCATCGCCCACCACCCATTTGCTGCCCGGCAGGTCGAGCTTGAGGAAGGCTTCGATGTTCTTTTCCACCGCGACCCGCCCGATATAGACAAAGCGCGGGGCCGTGCTTTCATCCAGCCGGTCGCGTTCGCCGGGAGTGAACAGGTTGGTATCCACGCCGCGACTCCATAACACCACCTTGGTAAAACCGCGGGCGCGCAGGTCATCGGCAATGGACTGGGTGGGCACCATGGTGGCGGCACCGGCATTGTGGAAGTGCCGCATCCAGGCATAGCTGATGGACAGCGGCAGGCGGGTACGGGCGGCAATGTATTCCGGAAAGCGTGTGTGATAAGCAGTGGTGAAGGCCAGTTTGTGGCGCAGGCAGTAGCGGCGTGCCGCCAGTCCCAGCGGGCCTTCGGTGGCGATATGGATGGCGTGTGGCGCCAGTTCGGCAATCCGTCGTGCTACCTGGCGGTAGGGCAGGATGGACAGGCGGATGTCGGGATAGGTGGGGCAGGGCAGGGTCTTGAATTCCAGCGGCGTGATCATGTCCACCTGATGGCCGAACTGGGTCAGCTCGCGGCTGGTTTCGGTAAGGGTACGGACTACGCCGTTGACTTGCGGTTTCCAGGCGTCAGTGACGATCAGGATGCGCATGGTGTCTCCTGGGTGGGGTCGGACAGTTGGGCAGTGGTGTCTGCCTGCGTCAGCATGGCCGGTGTGGCCGGTTGCGGCAGCCAGGCGGGTTGGGTGGCGGCTGCCTGGCCGGCGGGGGGCGGTGTCACGCCGGGGCTTTGCTTGTTTTTGCGGCGGGTGGGTTCGGGGGCGGATTGCAATTCGGTCCAGTACACCACTTCCAGCCGGCCATCGGCGTGTTCGACCAGGGCCGACAGGCTTTCCACCCAGTCGCCGCTGTTGCCGTACAGGATGCCGTCGATCTCGCGCACTTCGGCCTTGTGGATGTGGCCGCAAATCACGCCGTCGTAGTCGCGGCGGCGGGCTTCGCCGGCAAGGATCTTCTCGAAGTCGCTGATGAAGTTGACCGCGTTTTTTACCTTGTGCTTGAGATATTGCGACAGCGACCAGTACGGCATGCCCAGCTGCTTGCGCAGCCAGTTGAAGCCACGGTTCAGTTCCAGAATGACGGTGTAGAGCGAGTCGCCGACATAGGCCAGCCACTTGATGTGCTGGATGACGCCGTCGAATTCGTCGCCGTGGATGATCAGCAGGCGCTTGCCATCGGCGGTGGTGTGCTCGGCCTCGCGGCGGATGGCGATGCCTCCGAAGTCCAGCCCCACATAGTGGCGGGCGGCTTCGTCGTGATTGCCCGGCACATAGACGACCTGACAGCCCTTGCGCGCCTTGCGCAGCACTTTTTGCACCACATCGTTGTGGCTTTGCTTCCAGTACCAGGACTTTTTCAGTTGCCAGCCGTCGACGATATCGCCCACCAGATAGAGGTAGTCGGATTCGTTGTGCTTGAGGAAGTCGAGCAGATGGTCGGCGCGGCAGCCGGAGGTGCCCAGATGTACATCGGAAATCCAGATGGCGCGATAGTGGCGGCTGCTGGTGGAGGCGGTATCGGGCTGCATGTCGGGTCCGTTCTGCCGTGTTGTACCGCGTCATGCTGCATGGTGCAGATGACAGCGCGATGTGGCTTTGGTGACGGACGCATGACGCAATGCCAGAGATCGGCTGTTTAAGCGGCATTTAAGCGATACCCGTTTTAATGGGCCCTGTCGCCGGAATGAACCGGTTTAATCCAGGAGAGTCGAGAAATGAACAAACTGCTGCTGCCCGCCCTGTGTGCTGCCTTTGCCGCCCCTGCCGTATGGGCTTCTGCCAAGTGTGAAACCCACCCCAGGAGTGAGTGGATCAAGCAGGAAGATTTCAAGAAACAGCTGGAAGCTCAGGGCTACAAGATCGACAAGTTCAAGGTGAGCGGCCAGTGCTATGAAATCTATGGCAAGAACAAGAATGACAAGAAGGTGGAAATCTACTTCGACACCAAGACCGGCAAGCCGGTAAAGAGCGAAGTACAGCAATAAGGTGTTGCAGGCCGGGGACTCCCGGCCGGCTTGTTGGCTGAAAGGAAATGGATTGATGGCTGACAATACCCAGGGAATCAAGGTGTGGGACCGTTTTGTCCGGGTGTTCCACTGGACGCTGGCGGCCTGTGTGCTGGGCAATTATTTTGTACTGGAAGATGGCGAAGGCCCCCATCGCTGGGCTGGCTATCTGGCTGCGGTGCTGGTGCTGTCGCGGGTGGTGTGGGGCTTTGTCGGCAGCAGGCCTGCCCGCTTTGCTGATTTCTTTCCTACGCCGCGCCGCTTGCGGGCACACTGGCAAGACCTGCGCCAGGGCCGGCTGGATGCCCATGCCGGGCATAATCCGCTGGGCGCCTTGATGATGTTGTGGCTGATGGCGCTGGTGCTGGGATTGGCTGTCACCGGCTACCTGCTGGGCAGCGATGCTTTCTGGGGGGACGATGGCATGCAGGCACTGCATGGCGCGCTGGCCAATATCCTGATCGGCAGTGTCGGCCTGCATGTGCTGGCGGCACTGGTGATGAGCCGGCTGGGTGGCATCAATCTGATCAAGGCCATGGTGACTGGCATCAAACCCGTGCCACAGCGCGGCGTGGAGCAGGCCAGGGCCGGAGTCGAGGCAAGGAAATAAACATGCGCATATTGGTGGTGGAGGATGATCCGCTGATTGGTGATGGCCTGAAAATGGGGCTGGGACAGCTGGGCTTTGTCGTCGACTGGTTTCGCCAGGGGCGGGAAGGGCTGGCCGCGCTGTCGGCGGCTCCATTTGATGCCGTGGTGCTGGACCTGGGCCTGCCGGGCATGGACGGCATGGACATCCTCGCCGCCTGGCGTCAGGCCGGGCAGGATGTGCCGGTACTGGTGCTGACCGCCCGCGATACATTGGACGAGCGCCTGCAAGGACTGGATGCCGGCGCGGATGACTATCTGGTCAAGCCGTTTGCCTTGAGCGAAGTGGCGGCGCGCTTGCGGGCGCTGATTCGGCGGCGCCATGGCCAGAGTGTGAGCCGGCTGGTGCATGGTGCGGTGAGTTTTGATCCGGTGGCCCGTACCGCCTGGCTGGAGGACAAGGCTCTGGAACTGACGGCGCGTGAGCTGGCCTTGCTGGAACTGTTGCTGTCCAGCAAGGGACGGGTGCTGTCGCGCGAGCTGATCGAAGAAAAGCTTTACGGCTGGGGGCAGGAGCTGGAAAGCAATGCCGTGGAGGTGTATGTCCATCACCTGCGCAAAAAACTGGGGGCTGGCTTTATCCGCACCCAGCGCGGTATTGGCTACGCACTGGGCGAGCCGCAATGAGGCAGCGGCCAACCCTGCAGCGGCGGCTGGCAGTGCTGTTGCTGATTACCGTGCCGCTGATCTGGCTGGTGTCCACGGTGGTGGCCGCCTATGCAGCCCATCACAAAGTGGACGAGTTGTACGACACCCAGCTCACCCTGTTTGCCCGGCAATTGCTCAGCGTCAATATGGGGGAGCATGGCGAGGGCGAGCTGCCGGTCTTGCCCAAAACCAAAAAGCTGATCCGTGGCGGTGACCGCGGCGATATCGAAGATGACGACATCGGCGTGGCGGTATGGAATGAGCAGGGTGATTTGTTGCTGAGCGACGGCAAGGGGCGTCATTTCCGCTTCGATGCCGCGCGGCGCGGTTTTTATACGGTCAGCGGGCAGGATGACAAGGATGAGTGGCGTCTGTTTTATCTGCCGGCACCGGATGGCTCGCGGCTGGTGGCGGTAGGCCAGCGGCAGAAGCTGCGGCACGAGGTGGTGCGCAAGGTGATACAGGGCCAGCTGCTGCCGTGGCTGCTGGGTTTGCCGGTCTTGCTGCTGCTGATTCTGTGGGCGGTGCGCCAGGGGCTGCGCCCACTGCAGCTGCTGGCGGACAATCTGGCCCGGCGCAGCCCGCTGGAGCACAGCCCGCTGCCGGAGAATGTACCGGGCGAGGTCCTGCCCATGGTGCGTGCGCTGAATGCACTGCTGGCGCGCATTGCCGCGGCCATGGAGCACGAACGCCGCTTTACTGCTGATGCCGCGCATGAGTTGCGCACGCCGCTGGCGGCCTTGCAGGTGCAGGCCGAGGTGATGGCGCTGATGCCGGACGAAGCCGGCCGCCAGCATGCGCTAGGGCAGTTGCAGCAGGGCATTGGTCGCGCCACGCGCCTGGTGGAGCAATTGCTGGCGCTATCGCGGCTGGACCCGCTGCAGGGCTTGCCGGCGGCGCAGCCGGTGGACTGGGCCGTGGTATGCCGCGACGCCATGGCCGATGTGTCTGCCGCCGCCGCGGCCAAGAACATGCAGCTGCAACTGCATTGGCAGGACGGCGCGGCACAGGTCTTGCCCTTGGCCGGCGATGCCACCTTGCTCACCCTGATGCTGCGCAATCTCTTGGACAATGCGGTGCGCTATTGCCCGCCCGGTGCCTGCATCGAATTGCAGGCGGCTGCGACTGGCCTGGTGGTGCGGGATGATGGGCCGGGTATTGCGCCGGAGTGGCTGGCGCGGGTGCATGAACGCTTTTTCCGTCCGCCCGGGCAGGATATGCCGGGCAGCGGGCTGGGTTTGTCCATTGTCGAGCGCATTGCCAGCCTGCACGGCCTGTGCCTGCAACTGGCCAATCGCCCGGAGGGCGGCTTGCAGGTGAGCCTGCATGTGGCCTGAGTGGCTGCCTGCGACAATCTGTCGCATTGGCGGCCACGGCAGCATGGCGTAGGCTGAGTCAATGTTAGCCGGGTTGCCCAAGGTTTTGCCCGGCACATCCAAGAGTTGCAGCCCGCCCCGACCCGGCGGGCTTTCTTTTGGTCACCGCCCCTTGCCGGGTGCGGTGGATCAGCCCTCAGGCCCGGCCTGGCTGCGCAATTGCCAGAACAAGGCATTGCACACTCCGCCAGCCACGGCCCCGACATAATAGTTGAACAGCGGGTCGTACAAAGCCGGCTGCAGCCAGCGGCTGTAATACACGGTGACGACGCCGCCGATGAGGGCGCCGGGCAGGGCCGCCAGCGCCAGCAGGCGCCAGCGCGGCCAGCTTTGCTGCCAGCGGCTGATGCCGGCATCCAGCGACAGGCGCAGCAGAACCAGCAGCATGCCGGCCAGCGCGGCCGGCAAGGCACCGATGATGTAGGCCAGCATGGGGATGACCCCGCTGGCCAGCAAGCCCACCAGTGGCCCCAGCGCGATAAACAGGATCAGGCCGCAGCCTGCGAGTTTCAAATGTTTCATCCGGCTCAGTTCGACAAAAAGTGTTGCAAGACTAGCAGACTGGCCGGGCGGCGACGAGCAGGGCAGTGCTGTTGCGGCTTGCCGCCGCGGTGAGGGGGAGGTCGGTCCGCCAGCGCAGCCGGTCATGGTGTGCGGCATTATGTCGCAGTCACCATCGGCGCTGCGGGATGCTAAAGTGTCGGCCATGCTGGCCCAACTGTTTTCCTCCTCTTCCCGTCTGGTCGCCGATCTGCCGGATGCGGTGCGCCTGATCGCCCGTCTGCGCTGGCTGATGCTGGCCGCCGGTGGCCTGTTGCTGCTGCTGTGCGCACTGTCCGGCCTGGCGCTGCCCTGGCTGCTGCTGTTGCAGGCGCTGGCCACACTGGCCTTGTTCAACGCGGTACTCAGCCAGCGCTTGCGCCAGGGTAGCCCGGCCCTGCCCCTGTTGCGGCTGGGTTTGCTGGCCGACCTGCTGGCCCTGACCGAGTGCATGGCGTTCAGCGGCGGTGCGGCCAATCCGCTGGCCTCGCTGTATCTGCCGCCGGTGCTGTTTGCCGCCCTGCTGTCGCCCGGTCTGTTTGCCTGGGGCCTGTCCTTGCTCAGCATGCTGGCCTATGCCGCGCTGTTTGGCTGGCATCTGCCCTGGCCCTTGCAGGGCAGCGATGCCGCCTATGCCTTTTCCCTGCACCTGGTCGGCATGTGGCTGACCTTTGCCCTGTCGGCGTTGCTGATCACCAGCTTTGTGTCCTGGCTGGCCCGTCAGCTGGCGGCGCGCGAGGCGGCGCTGGCCGCGGCGCGGGAAACCCAGTTGCGCGATGAACAACTGCTGGCGGTGGGCATGCAGGCAGCCGGTGCGGCGCATTCGCTGTCCACCCCGATCAATACCCTGACCCTGCTGGTGGATGACATGCTGCAACAGCATGCGGCGGATGCGAATCTGCAAGAGGACCTGCAATTGATGCAGGCCCAGCTGGGCAGCTGTGCCCAGGCGCTGGCGCGGCTCAAGCAGGGCATTCAGCAACAGGATGCCGCCATTCCGCTATTCGCCACCCTGGCGCAGCAGCTATCCGGCTGGCGCAGCCTGCGGCCGGATGTGCAGCTGGACTGGCAGGCCCCGGCCGGTGCGGACCCGCGGGTGCGGCTGGATGCCGCCTTCTGGCCGGCCTTTTTCAATCTGATCAATAATGCGGCCGAGGCCGGTGGCGGCGCGCTGACGGTTACCGCATCCTTGCTGGACGGTCAGTTGCAGCTGGACATCATCAATCGCGAAGGCTGTCTCAGCGCCCAGCAATTGCAACGCGCCGGCCTGGCGCCGCTGGATTCGGACAAGCCGGCCGGCATGGGGCTGGGGGTGATGCTCAGCCATGCCACGCTGGCACGGCTGGGCGGAACCCTGACCCTGGATAACCGTGCCGAGGGGGGCGTACACGCCTGCGTGCGGCTGCCCTTGTCACAGGAGGAGTGAAATGGCGCTGGATTTCCTGCTGGTCGATGATGACCAGGCTTTTGCCACGGTGCTGGCGCGTTCGCTGACGCGGCGTGGCTTTCGCGTCGAGTGCGCCGCCGATGGCGCTGCTGCGCTGCAAACACGGGATGAACCACCGCTGCGCATCCTGCTGGACCTGAATCTGGAAGGCGAAAGCGGCCTGCGGCTATTGCCCGAATTGCGGCAGTGCTATCCGCATGCTGCGGTGGTGGTGCTGACCGGCTATGCCAGCATCGCCACCGCGGTGGAGGCGACCAAGCTGGGCGCGGTGCAATACCTGGCCAAGCCGGCCGGGGTGGATGACATCCTGGCGGCCTTCCAGCAGGTGATGGCCAATCCGGAGCTGCCGCTGTCACCACAGCCGATGTCCCTGCGGCGGGTCACCTGGGAGCATCTGCAACGGGTGCTGAACGAGCATGATGGCAATATCTCGGCTACCGCCCGCTCCATGGGCATGCACCGCCGCACCTTGCAACGCATGCTGGCCAAGCGCCCGGTCAAAAGCTAAAACGCATCAGCTGTTGTATTGCCAGCACAGTGCCGCCGCGGGCCAACTGGCAAGCTGCTTGTCGTCCGCCTTTGCAGTGGACTGGCCGCCAGAACGCCGCCCTTTGCTGCCTTGCCCGCCTTAGCCCTGCTGCAGCAGGGCTTTATTGTGCTTTCTGCCAAGCAAGCGCTAGGAAACTTCCCGTCTATTCCCCTGCAAACCTCTGTTTTCATCAGCAGGTCTTTCCGGTTTTCATCAGAAAATGTGATTGGAGCAAATGCCCCAAAATGCCTATGGTCTTTTGATGCATTCCAAACCACGACAATAGAGGGGAAACAAGATGCGTGGACAAATGATGGAGCAGCCGCTGCTGATCTCCGCCCTGCTGCAACATGCCGAAACCTACCATGGCGACAGCGAGATCGTGTCGCGTACCGTGGAAGGCCCGATTCACCGCTATACCTACCGTGAAGCTGCCCGCCGCAGCCGGCAGCTGGCCAATGCGCTGGCCGGGCTTGGTGTGCAGCACGGCGACACCGTGGGCACCCTTGCCTGGAACGGCTACCGCCACTACGAAATCTACTTCGCCACCTCCGGCTCCGGTGCCATCTGTCATACCGTCAACCCGCGCCTGTTTGCCGAGCAGATCAGCTACATCATCAATCACGGCGAAGACAAGGTGCTGATGTTTGATCTCAGCTTCCTGTCCGTGGTGGAGCAGATCGCTGCCGAACTGACCACCGTGCAGCATTTTGTCCTGCTGACCGACCGCGCCCACATGCCGCGCGAGTCCACGCTGGACAACCTCTTGTGCTATGAAGACCTGGTCAACAGCCATAGCGACCAATACCAGTGGCCGGATTTCGACGAAAACACCGCCTCCAGCCTGTGCTACACCTCGGGTACCACCGGCAACCCCAAGGGCGTGCTGTATTCGCACCGTTCCACCGTGCTGCATGCCTTTGCCAGTTCGCTGCCGGACAGCCTGGATATCTCTGCCCAGGGCGCCATCATGCCGGTGGTGCCGATGTTCCACGTCAATGGCTGGGGCCTGCCCTACAGCTGCACCATGAACGGGGCCAAGCTGGTGTTGCCCGGCCCCAAGATGGACGGCGTCAACCTGTACGAGCTGATCGAAAGCGAAGGCGTCACCATGGCGGCCGGTGTGCCCACCATCTGGATGATGCTGTTGCAGCATTGCCAGAAGAATCACCTGAAGATTCACAGCCTGAAGCGGGTGATTGTCGGTGGTTCGGCCGCGCCGGAAAGCATGGTGGACCAGCTGGCCGAACACGGTGCCGAGCTGCGCCAGCTGTGGGGCATGACCGAATTGTCGCCCTGTGGCACCACCAGTACGCCCAAGTTCAAGCACAACGGTTGCGACACACCGACACTACGTGCACTGCAAACCAAGCAGGGCCGTCCCATTTACGGCGTGGCCATCCGCATTGTCGACGACGAAGGCAAGCCGCTGCCCAATGACGGTGTGGCCTTTGGCAATCTGCAGGTCAAGGGTTCCTGGGTGCTGTCGCGCTACTTCAAGCGCGAGCTGGACGATTCCCATACTGAAGACGGCTGGTTCAATACCGGCGATGTGGTCACCATCGACCGCGATGGCTACATGAAGATCACCGACCGCACCAAGGACGTGATCAAGTCCGGCGGCGAGTGGATCAGCTCCATCGAGCTGGAAAACATCCTGGTGGGTCATCCGGCGGTGGCCGAAGCCGCGGCCATCGGTGTGCTGCATCCCAAGTGGGACGAACGCCCCTTGATGGTGGTGGTGCTCAAGCCCGGTGCCAGCGCCACCCGCGAAGAGCTGATCGGCTTTTACGAAGGCAAGATTGCCAAGTGGTGGACGCCGGACGACGTGGTGTTTCTGGACGAGCTGCCGCATACCGCCACCGGCAAGCTGCAGAAGATGAAACTGCGTGAAATGTTCAAGGATTACCAGTGGGCATGAGCGCTAAGAGCGGCTGACAAAACCCCGTAGAGAACCCGGCCACGGCGCGCCGACGCGACAGTACAAAGAGTACGGCAAGGAGGCGCAAGGCTGGAGCGGGGGTTTTGTCAGCGGGTCTAAGCTGCTGAATTGAATGGACAGAATAGAGCTTTTGCGCTAAATTGTGCATCGCACTGAAGGCCGCAAGGCCTTTTGTGGTGTTAGCCCCTCGAAGCATCAAGCTGGTAACCCCAGCCAGATGTTTCTTCCTCGTGTTGGCCCCTGAGAACCCTCAGGGGATTTTTTTTGCCTGCCTCCCGCCTTTCCTGTGCGCCGCCACCTGGCCGGCCCCTGCTGCCTTGTTGCCGACCTGCCCTGCCAGGGCAGGGGTCCGTGCCGCACTGTTTCCTCGCTGTGCCGTAGCGGTGCTGGTCGCTGGCCAGCCACTTTGCTGTGCTGGATCAAATTGTAAATTAGATTTTCATAATTTAATGATGGCCATGCGTGCTCGCCGCCCGGAAAAAGGCGCATGGTTGAACGAGATTTTAACGGTGAGCTGCAACAATTCGACCCTGATAGCCGCTGACAAACCCCCGCTCCAGCGTTGCGCCGCCTTGCCGTACGCCATGTACCGTCTGCGGCGGCGCGCCTTGGCCGGGGTTCTCTACAAGCTTGTGTGAGCGGCTCTTTAAGCATACGAGGGGAAAACATGAAATCCTTGCGCAGCAAACTGATAGCCTTCAATGCCTTGCTGATGGCCTTGTTTGGCCTGGTGCTGGTACTGCTTGTATTCATCCAGATGCGCGGAGAAATTCTCAGCGGGCTGAATCACGAATTCGATTCTGCGCTCAAGGGGCAGAGCAGCGTGGTGAAAACCTGGCTGGATGACAAGAAACAGGAAATCGCCGCCCAGGCCAGCGTGGCCGGCGAGGCCGATGCCCTGCGTTTTCTCAAGGTGGGCGCCAAGGCCGGTTTCAATGTGAATTACGCCGGTTTTGCCGATGGCCATTCGCTGTTTTCCGACGACTGGAGCGCCCCGGCCGACTACAAGGTGACCGAGCGCGACTGGTATAAGCAGGCCATGGCCGCCGGCAAGCCGATCGTGACCGAGCCCTATGTCGATGAAGCCAGCAAGAAGCTCACCATCACCGTGGCCGCCCCCATTACGCATGCGGGCAGCACGGTGGGGGTGGTGGGGGGCGATGTTTTCGTCGACAGCCTGGTCAAGTCGGTGCTGTCCCTGCAGATTCGCGGCGGTGGCTATGCCTTTATCGCCGACAGCAAGGGCAAGCTGCTGGCGCATCCACAGGCGGCACTGACCCTCAAGCCCCTCAGCCAGCTGGCCCCCGAGCTGACCGCCGACAAGCTGGCCGAGCTGGCCGGGTCGGCCAGCCTGCAACAGGTACGCATGGGCGATCAGGACATGCTGTTGTCGGTGCAGCGCATTCCGGACAGCGACTGGCTGATCGGGCTGGCCACGCACAAGGATGCCATCCTGGCACCGCTTGATACCCTGTTGCTGACCGTGGCCGGCTTGAGCGTGCTGGTGTTTGCCTTGCTGATTCCGCTGGCCGGGCTGCTGCTGGGGCGCATGCTGGGCGGACTGGTGGCCTTGAAAAACGCCATGGAAGACATTGCCCACGGTGAGGGCGATCTCACCCTGCGGCTGCAGGAGGGCGGGCAGGATGAAATCGCCGCCACCGCCCGCGCTTTCAACCAGTTTGTGACGCAACTGGCCACGCTGTTCCGTGGCCTGCGCGACAATGCCGGCGGTGTGATGGCGGGTGTCGGCCAGGTGTCGTCCCAGGTGCAGGGCGTGGCAGACAGCGCGCGCAGCATTTCCGACATGTCTTCGTCCAATGCCGCCACGCTGGAGCAGATTACCGTCAGCATCGCCCATATCGCCGACAATGCGCGGGCGGCCGACCAGCTGGCCAGCGCCACCGGCAGCGGGCTGGAGTCCGGCGCGCAGGGCATGCTGCAGCTGGCCGATGGCATGGAAAGCACGGTGCAGTCGGTGCGCTCGCTGGAAAGCATGCTGGCGGCACTGGAGCAGCGCTCGCAGCAGATTTCCGGCATTACCGAAGTGATCCGCGATATCGCCGACCAGACCAATCTGCTGGCGCTCAACGCCGCCATCGAGGCCGCCCGTGCCGGCGAGCAGGGCCGCGGCTTTGCCGTGGTGGCCGACGAAGTACGCAAGCTGGCCGAGCGCACGGCGCAGGCCACGGTGGAAATTGCCGGCATGGTGACGGCCATCCGCACGGAAACCGGCAAGGCGGTGGGCGATGTGCAGCAGACGGTGACCGTGGTGAACGATGGCGTGCAGCTCACCCAGCAGGCGGTGGCCACCATCCAGTCCATCCGCCACTCCATGCTGGAAGTGGTGAGCAAGATGTCAGAGATTTCCCATTCCACCCAGGAACAGCACAATGCCAGCACGCTGATTGCGCAAAGCTCGGAGCAGATCAACAGCCGGGTGCTGGAAAACGACAGCCTGCTGCAGCAGGCCAGCGAAACCTTGCAGGGCCTCGCCGGCCAGGCCGGGCAGATGAATGGCGAGTTTGCCAAGTTCCGGCTGTAAGCCGCTAAAATGCACGAGCGCCGCCGCCTTCGGGCGGCTTTTTACCGTCAGCTGCCGTGCAAGGAGGGCTGTTTGAAAATGCTGTCGCCACTGGCCCTGCGTGCCGCCACGCTGCTGGCCGAGCACAATCTGCCCGCTGCCTTGCTGGCGGCACAGGATTGTCTGCAGGCCGAGCCGGACAATGCGCCGATGTGGAATCTGCTGGGTGTCTGTGCCGCCAGGCTGGGGCAGGGCGAGCTGGCCCGCCACTGCTGGCTGCAGGCACTGCAACTGGATGCGGCGGTGGCCGATGCCCATTACAACCTGGGCTGCCTGCATGAGGACGGCGGCGACACGGCCCAGGCCGTGCTGCACTACCAGGCGGAATTGGCGCACAACCCGCGACACCAGGACAGCCTGTTCCGCCTGGCGCGGCGTTATCAGCAAGAGGGCCGCGTGATGCAGGAGGCGGCCTGCTGGCGCCGCTTGTTGCGCTTGCAGCCCGATCATGTGGTGGCGCTGCACGACCTGCTGCTGCTGTGCCAGCGGCAGCGGCGCTGGCGGCTGGCGGCGCGCTTGTTGCAGCGGGCATTGCGCTTGCCGCAGTTGAGTCATGCCGAGGCGGCGGCACTGGCGGCGGCCTGTCTGCACCAGGGCATGGCCAGGGAGGCCATGCGCTTGCTGCAGCAATCCGTGCCGCTTGCCCAGGCGGATGCCGGCCAGGCGGCGATCTGGGCACTGGCCTGCAGCGAATTGCGCCAGGCAGCGGCGGCAGAAGCGGCCTGGCGTCAGGCGGTGGCCAGCCAGCCACAACAGCCACGGCATCTGCAGAACCTGGGCTATCTGCTGCTGGCACAGGGGCGCTGGCAGGAGGGCTGGCAGGCACACGAAGCGCGCCTGCTACGCCCACCTGTCGAGCTGGGCCTGCCATGTCTTGCTGCGCCGCGCTGGCAGGGCGAGTCGCTGGCCGGGCGACATCTGCTGGTGTGGTTCGAGCAGGGGCTGGGCGATGCCCTGCAGTGCTGCCGCTATCTGCCCTTGCTGCAGGCTGCGCGTCTGACCGTGGTGTGCCGGCCGGAGCTGATGCGCCTGTTGCACAGCATGGCGCTGAGCTGTCCGGTGCAATTCCTGCCGCTCACCAGCCTGGACATGGCCTTACCGGCCCACGATTGCCATGTTTTTTCCATGAGCCTGCCCTGGTTGCTGCAGCCCGATCCGGCGCGCACGCCGCCAGCACGGTTTGTCCTGCCACCTGTTCCCGCACTGCCGGCCCGACAGCGCAAGCTGCGGCTGGGACTGGTATGGCGTGGCCATGCGCGGCATCCCTTTGATCATCACCGTTCGCTGCCCGACATCCGCCTGCTGACGCCGCTGTTGCAACTGCCGCACATCGAGTGGCTGAGCCTGCAATTGCCAACTGACGCCACCGAGCAGACATGGCTGGGGCAGTGGCCGCAGCTGCTGGCCGGGGAGGGCGGACTGGCTGATCTGGCGGATACGGCGGGCGTATTGGCACAACTGGACGGGCTGGTGACGGTGGACACCGCGCTGGTGCATCTGGCCGGCAGCCTGGGACTGCGCTGCTGGCTGTTACTGTCGGCCAGCCATACCGACTGGCGCTGGGGCTGGGAGGGCGCGCACACGCCATGGTATCCGGCGCTGCGCTTGTACCGTCAGCAGCAGGCCGGCGACTGGCCGGGCCTGCTGGCCCGGCTGGCTGCCGATCTGGCGGCGCTGGCTTAGCGTGGCCAGCAAGGGCGTAACGTTACCGGGAGCGTGACAGAGCTGTCAGCCGCTATTCATCGCCGAGAGCGGACAACCACTTGCCGGGATTCATCAGCCCCTGCGGGTCCAGCAGCTGCTTGATGCTGCGCATCAGCTGCAGGGCAAGCGGGTCCTGGTAGCGCTGCAGCCAGTGGCCCTTGAGCTGGCCCACACCATGCTCTGCCGCCAGTGTGCCCTGATGGCGGTAGACCAGCTCGTAGACGATGGCATTGACGCTGTCCTCGTCCTCGAACAGATCGGCATTGTCCGGCCGGGTAAAGCTGATGTTGTAATGCAGATTGCCATCGCCGGCATGACCGAAGGCGATGATGCGCACGCCGGGAAAGGCTGCGGTCAGCGCAGTCTCGCATTCTGCCAGGAAGGCCGGAATGGCCGAGCTGGGAACGCCGATATCGTGCTTGATGCTGGGGCCATCGCGCTTCTGGGTTTCCGACATGGCCTCACGCAGCTGCCACAGGCGCTGGCGTTCGGCTTCGCTGTGTGCCAGCACGCCGTCACCCAGTGTCTGGGTGGCCAGCCAGTCCACCAGCTGCTGTTGCAGTGCCTGGCTGTCGCCGCTGTCGGATAACTCCACCAGTACCGCCCACGGCTGGATGAAGGGCAGCTGGCCGGGGTGGTATTTGTCCAGCAGCCGCTGGCAGGCTTGCGACATGATTTCAAAAGTGGTCAGCCGGTCGCCAAAAGCCTGGCGCAAGGCCGACAGCAGCGCGATGGCGGCCTGGCTGCCCGCTACCCCCAGCCAGGCCGTGGCATGGGCGGTGGGCAGCGGAAACAGCTTGAGCGTGGCGGCGGTAATCAGCCCCAGCTGGCCTTCTGCCCCGATAAACAGCTGCTTTACATCCAGCCCGCTGGTGTCCTTGCGCAGGGCGGAGAGCTGATGCAGCACCCGCCCATCCGGCAGCACCACTTCCAGCCCCAGTGTCAGTTCGCGCATGGTGCCGTAACGCAGCACCGCCAGCCCGCCGGCATTGGTGGAAAGATTGCCACCGATCTGGCAGCTGCCTTCGCTGGCCAGGGACAGCGGAAACAGCCGGCCGGCGTCTGCGGCCAGCTGTTGTAGCTGGGCCAGCGTCATGCCGGCTTCCACCGTGATGCTGTCATTGGCGGTGTCGATGGCGCGCAGACGGTTGAGCCGGCGCAGGCCGATCACCAGCTGGCGGCCGGAGGCATCCGGCGTGGCGGCGCCACAGGTGGAGGTGTTGCCGCCTTGCGGCACCACGGCGACCTGATGTGCCTGGCACAGCTGCAGCAGTGCCGCCACTTCGGCCGTGCTGCCGGGCAGGGCTACCGCCAGCGGCAGGCCCTGATAGCGGCGGCGGTAGTCCAGGGCGTAGGCGGCGGTATCCTGCGGCTGGGTCAGCAGATGTTGCGGCCCGATGATGGCGGCAGCGGCAGCGAGAAACGGGGGCATGTCAGTCATGTTCCTGTTGTGCGCGCAAGGCATCCGGCAGACCGTCGTGTGCGCCCTGCAACTGGCCGGGGCAATCACGCCAGTGACGGGGGCCAAGCGCATCATTGCGCGCCGGGTGCAGCGGGTAGTGCAGCTGGTTGTCGTCGCGGTCGCGGTCGCCCACACACAGCAGCCGCACATCGTGCGCGGTATTGTTAAGGAAGCTGTGGGCAATGCCGCTGCCGGCGGGAAAGCCCACCGAGTCACCGGCTTGCAGGCGATGCAGCACGCCATCCAGCCAGACATCCGGTTCGCCTTCCAGCACGTAGACGAATTCGTCCTCGGTCTTTTCGGCATGCGGCCAGGAAGTACGACGGCCCGGTGGCAGCAGTTCATGATGAATGCCGATGCGCTGCAGGCCAAAAAAGCGGCCCAGCGGCGAACCGATGGACAGCAGCTCGCTGCTGCCCGGGTAACTGGCCGTGTCCGCTTCTTGCAGCTCGCGCCAGTGTCTGATGCAGGATGGCCGTTCCATCACGTTTCCCCCTGTGTGTTTCAGTCCGGAATCTCAGCCGCCATCAGCTCATCCGGATGCTGCCAGCCAGGCAGCTGGCTGATGCGCTGCAGCCAGGCCGCCACATGCGGCCAGCCGGCAATGTCCAGTCCGGCATCGCCCAGCCACCACAGATAGGCACTGGCCGACAGGTCGGCGATGGTCGGGGTCGTGCCGATCAGGTAGGCATGCTGGCTCAGGGTGTTGTCCAGCACGGCCAGGTCGGCGCGCACCCGTTGCTCCAGCCAGGCAGTGACCTCGGCCGGTTGCGGGAAGAACTTGCGTGCCAGGCGCAGATTGGGCAGGGAGAAGCCGATACGGTTGCTCTCCCAGCACAGCCATTCGCGCACCAGCTGGCGTTCGCCCGGCGCACCATCCAGCCGACCGTAATTGTCGGCCAGCCATTGCAGGATGGCATTGGACTGGCACATGGCGGTACCGTCCGCTACCAGCACCGGCACCTCGCCAAAGCGGCTGACGGCGCGGAAGTCCTCGGCGCGTTCGGCGCGCGGCAGCGCCAGGTCGACATGAACGTAGTCATGGGATACATCGGCCAGCATCAGTGCCAGGCGCACCTTGTAGCTATGGCCGGAAAAGCAGTTGCCGTACAGAGTCAGTGTGGTCATGTGGTTTTTCTATTGCGGTGTTGTGCTGGCGGCCAGCCTGTTTGCTGCAAGGCTGGCCCGGATGAGGTGGAATGATTGGCAGTGTCGGCGCCTGCTTGTGCCGCGTCAATGCTGCTGCCATGCCCCTTGTCGCAGACCGAGGCCAGCCAGGCGGCGGCAAAGGCCAGCGGCACGGAGAACAATGCCGGGTTGGCATAGGGGAACAGCGGCCGGGCATGGCCGAGCATGCCCACCCACACGGTCGGGCCGGTGATGATCAGCCCCAGTGCAGCCAGCATGCCGCAGCCGCCGCCGGCCAGCGCCCCGCGCGCTGTCAGGCCGCGCCAGTGCAGGGTCAGCAGCAGGACCGGGAAATTGCTGGAGGCAGCGATGGCGAAAGCCAGGCCCACCAGAAAGGCGATATTCAGATTCTGGAACAGGGTGGACAAGAGCACGGCAGCCACTCCCAGCAGCAGCACGGCCAGCCGCGACAGCTGCCATTCCCGCTGCGGATCAGCCTGGCCGCGGCATAGCCACAAGGCATACAGATCGTGGCTGATGGCACTGGCACCGGCCATGGCCAGCCCGGCCAGCACCGCCAGGATGGTGGCAAAGGCCACGCCGGCAATCAGTGCCTGCAGCCATGGCCCGCCCAGTAGCGCGGCCAGATGCAGCGCCGCCATATTGCCGCCACCCAGCAGCTTGCCGGCGGCATCATGAAATGGGGCGGCAGGTCCGACCAGCACCAGTGCGCCATAGCCGATCAAGATATTCAGCAGGAAAAACAGGCCGACGATGCCGGTGGCCCAGCCCACCGAGTGGCGGGCAGCACGGCCATCGGCCACGGTGAAAAAACGCAGCAGGATATGTGGCAGACCCAGCAAGCCCAGGCTGAGTCCCAGGCCCAGCGACAGGGCATCCAGCGGGTCGGACAGCGATGGGCCGGGCAAGAGCGCCTGGCCATGGCTGAGCCGGTCTACCTCGGCAAACAGGGCGGGCGCGCTGTAGCCGAAGCGTTGCAGCACCCCGCCGGCCAGCAATAGCGCACACAGCAGCATCAGCGCGGCCTTGCTCATCTGTACCCAGCTGGTGGCCAGCATGCCGCCCAGCCCCACTTGCAGCACCATCAGCAGCACCACCAGTCCGACTGCGGCCAGATAGGGCAGACCGAACAGCAACTGCAACAGCTTGCCGGCCCCGACCAGTTGCACGATCAGATAAAACAGCGTGATGGTGAGCGAGCTGATGATGCTCATCAGCCGTACCGGGCGCTCGTCAAAACGGCTGGCCAATACCTCGGCCACACTGTAGCGCCCCAGAGCCCGCAGCTTGTCGGCCAGCAGCAGCATCAACAGCGGCCAGCCGGCCAGCGTGCCTACCGCATACACCAGTGAGTCGTAGCCCTGTCCCAGATACATGCCGATGGAGCCGAGAAAGGCCGCCGCCGACAGAAAGTCGCCTGCCAGCGCCAGGCCATTTTGCCAGGCCGGCAATTGTCCGCCAGCGGTATAGAAGTCATCGGCAGAACGGGTGAGCCGTGCCGCCCGGCGGGTCAGCAGCAGGCTGGTGGCGATGAACAGCAGGAAAAGAAGCGTGGCCGGACTCATGCGCCTGGCTTTCGGTCGCTTGCCCGGATATGCCACAGGGTGACTGCGAAAAACAGCAGAAACAACAGCAAGGCCAGCAGGATGGCGCGCGGCCAGCCGCCGATATCGCCCTGCAACAGGGCCGGTGCGGCGGCAATCAGGCCGAAATAGCCCAGGCAGGCCAGCAAGACCAGCCAGGCGAGGACAGTAGTGGATGCAGGACGAAACTTCATGACAAACCGTGCAGGGCGGCCAGCAGCGAAACAGCAGGCCAGTGTAGCGCATTGCCGCACTGACCGCTGTGCGGCTTATTTCTGCCAGTAGGTTTTGACATTGACGAATTCATACAGGCCGAACTCCGACAGCTCGCGCCCATAGCCGGAAGCCTTGACGCCGCCAAAAGGCAGGCGCAGATCCGAGCTGGTGTGGCGGTTGAGAAAGACGCTGCCCACTTCCAGCTGCCGTGCCAGTTCCCAGCCATGGGTGGTGTCCGCGGTATAGATGGAGGCGCCCAAGCCAAACGGCGTGTCATTGGCCAGCCGGATGGCATCGGCCTCGTCACGGGCGCGCAGGATGCTGGCCACCGGGCCGAACACTTCCTCGTGATAAACCCGGCAGCCGGCATGTACATGGTCCAGCACCGTGGCCGGATAGAAGAAACCGGGGGCCGCTGGCAACTGGCCGCCCAGCAACAGGCGGGCACCCTGGTGACAGGCATCCAGTACCTGCGCATGCAGGGCCTCGCGCAGATCGGCGCGGGTCAGCGGTGACAGGGTGGTGGCCGGGTCGCGCGGGTCGCCGGGGCGCAATGCGCTGGCGGCGGCGACAAAGGCGGCAACAAATTGCTCGGCAATTTCCGGCACCACGATCATGCGTTTGGCCGCATTGCAGCTTTGGCCGGCGTCGCGATAACGCGAATTGACCGCATCCTGCGCGGCAGCCTCGACATCGGCATCGGCCAGCACGATAAAGGGATTGCTGCCGCCCAGTTCCAGCACGGTTTTTTTCAGATGCTTGCCAGCCAGACTGGCGATCAGGCGTCCGGTATGGGTGGAGCCGGTAAAGGCCACGGCATCACTGCGGCGGATGGCTTCTTCCACCAGCTCGTGATCGATCCAGGCGATGTCCAGGCAATCCAGCCCGGCGGCGTGCACCAGTTCCAGCAGCAACTGCGTGCATTGCGGCACCGAGGGGGCGGGTTTCACCAGGCAGGTATTGCCCGCCATCAGCGCCGGCACGGCAAAGCGCAGCAACTGCCAGATCGGGAAGTTCCACGGCATCACCGCCAGCACGCAGCCCAGCGGCTCGAAGGCCACACCGCTCTGGCTGGCCTGGGTGGCAATGGATTGCGGAGCCAGCAGGGCAGGGGCCAACTCGGCGTAATAGCGTATCAGCTGCGCCGACTTGTCGATTTCGGCCAGGCACTCGGCGGTGCGCTTGCCGACTTCCAGCGTCACCAGCGCCGCCAGTTGTTCACGGTGGGTTTCCAGTTGCACGGCCAATTGCAGCATGCGCTCGGCACGTTGTGACACGCTCAGGGCCGCCCAGCGGGTCTGGGCAGATTTCAGCCGCAGGATGGAGTCGTCAAGCTGGGCCTGGCTCCAGCCAGGACGGGTAAACACCACCTCGGCGGTGGCTGGGTTGCAACTGGTAAAGGCATTCATGGCCGGTAAGCAGAGGAATCAGCAGGAGCAGCGACTGTAACAAATCGCCCTGCCTTGTAACAGGGTCTTGACCGGAAGATGCTGGTGATGGCTTGTGCAGGCTCATGCTGTGGCCGGGGCAGAGCATGGCGCACAGCCAAAAAAAGGCCCCGTGAAGCCGGGGCCGAATGTTTCAGGTGAGTGCATGGGTCAATCAAGAAGAGACTTGCAGATTGAAACTCCTCTGACAGTGCTGTACCGCACGGATACGGTGCAGTTGCCATTGGAGTATCGATTCTAGCGGCAAGCCGTTTCTGCCGTTACTGGCTGTAGTGCCTGCTCTGTCATCTTGCCGCAGGCTACATCGTGCCGGCGACCGTGGTCAGCCCCAGTTGCAGGCCGATGACGATGGCGTGGGTGCGGTTGTTGGCATTCAGTTTGCGGATGATGTTGGCGACATGGAATTTCACCGTCCTTTCACTAATGCCCAGGATGGTGGCAATTTCCCAATTGGTCTTGCCATGGCTCATCCAGTGGAAAATGTCGAATTCGCGCTGCGACAGCGGCATGGCCGCGGGAGCGGCCGGCGCCAGATTGGCCACCCGGCCGGCGGCCTGGCGCAGATGCAGCAGCAGGCTGTTCAGCATTTCGGTGAGCTGGCTGTCCTTGCCGATTTCACTGCCGGAAACCGATAGCACACAGACCAGGTTCTGCCGTTCGGACAGTGCGCTGAAGCTGATGCCGTTGCCCATGCCGATGGAGGTCAGTTCCTGGATGAACTGTTTTTCCTGCTGGCCCTTGGCACGGGAAAACTTGTCGGCCCAGTGGATGGGGCCCTGCCCCATGACCGAACGCAGCACCGGGTCACAGCTGATGTAGTTGTGGCTCATGTAGTGCTCTACCCAGTCTTCCGGAAAGCTGACATTCACTACTTTTTCCACGCGGTGCAATTGCTGGTGCTGGTTGATGCGCCCCAGGGTGATCACCATGTGCTTGGTGGGCAGTTGCGATTGCAGGTGGTCCAGATAGAGCTTGAGTTCGTTTTCGGTCTCGATCTGGCCGACGGTATGAATCCAGTCCAGCAGGGTCTTCTGGCTGGCCGGGGACAGGTTGCCCGGTATGGGTTGAGCAAAGGGAAGCTTGCTGTGCATGATGACGTGACCTTCATTGTCGGGTGGCCAAGACGGTGGTCCGCTTGCAATGTTCCAGCGTTCATCATGAAGGCGTGGCAATTTGAGCGCCGGACTCCACTAGCGATGCTTGCTGGCTGGTCTGGAGTTTATTAAGCAGCCACCAGGCGAAACCAGTAGGTAAAGGCCCAAGTAGAGCGATCGCTATGCTGAATAAGTAATTTCTCTATGTTCAGTAAGACTGTGCGGAATTTTCCGGGGTGGCGGGATGCTTTTTCCTGAGTGTTCTGCCCATGTCATGGCCAAAACAGCTGCCGGCTTGTGGCCGGTTTGTGTTTGATGCTCAGGCGTTTTGTCTGCGGCGGGGCAAGGGCAGGCAGGGTGGGCATATGGCACAAATGCCGGGTATGCCGTGCGCCATGATGGCCGTGGTGGTAGCGGGATCAAGGTTCTGCCGTTGGCTGGCGGCCTGCCTTGGACAGGCTCTTGTGGTGATGTCGTTTGATGTTGCACAGAGTTGGCTTGCCGGCGGTGCTGCAGAATGATGGCGATCCCTTTCCGGGGGGATCTGATGCAGTCTTGGACGATAGCGGCTTTGTTTAAGCTCGAACTATCTTTTGTTGCGGTCTTGAACAATATTGATTGTTAAGCGTATGCCGACCGTCAGCAGCGGGCTTGTGCCCTGGCTGCTGACAGCATGCAGCCGGATGGCGGTGTGTCGTGATTGATATTAAATGCCAATGTCAAGGTGTTGGCAGTGTTTTAAAATCAGAGCGAATTTGGCTTGTTTCTGCCAAAGGACTCCAGAAAATTGTGAAATTTGAAACAGATTACTGGCATTTCAGGCCGGAAACGTAAGTCAAACTTCATTATTCACTGGATATGGTGTACGCTTTTTAAAGAAGAACTACTTAATAATGAAGTTGGCAAATCATGCAGCCGGGGCGGGGAATGCCGTGCATCAGTCGGTCGCATGAGTTCAATGCCGCTCAGGGAACGTTTCAGCTATGGATACTTTAAAAGCTTTGATGGTCTTCATGACCACCGCCGAGAATGGCAGTTTCTCGGATGCTGCAAGAAAACTGGGGGTATCGCCGGCGGCTATCAGCCAAAGCATTGCGCGACTGGAGCAGGAGCTGGAGGTTCGCCTGTTTAACCGGACTACCCGCCAGCTGACCCTGACGGAGGATGGACGCCGCTTCTATGCGCAATGCCGCGGGCCGGTGAACAATCTTGATTCGGCCATCAACCAGCTGAAAGCCAGCCGTGATGAACCGGCCGGTCATTTGCGCGTCAGCATGCCCAATTCTTTTGGTCGCCGTTTCATTTTGCCCATCATGGGCGAATTCTGCGAACGCTACCCCAAGATCCGCGTGTTCTTTGGCCTGGACGACCATTTCAGCGACCTGATCGAAGACGGCTACGATGTGGGGGTGCGTATCGGCATGATGCCGGACAGCCGCATGGTGGCGCGTAATCTGGCGCAGATTCCGCAGTACGTGGTGGCTTCTCCCGCTTACTGGGACAAGCATGGCCGCCCGGCGACCACTGAAGAACTGAGCAATCACGATTGCATCAACTTCCAGTTCCCTACCTCGGGCCGCCTGTACAAGTGGGAGTTTGATCGCAAGGGCGAGCGTATTCCGCTGGAAGTGACTGGTACCTATACCCTGAACGAGATGGAAGCGGTATGCGAGCTGGCACGTCTGGGCATGGGCGTGGCGCAGTTGCCGGGGCACGAGGTGGTGCACCTGATCCGCAATGGCGAGCTGGAAGCGGTGTTGACCGATGTGGTGTCGCTGGAGCGCTCCATCTACATCTGCTTCCCGCATCGCGACCATATCGCTCCGCGTACCCGCGTGTTTGTCGATTTCGTGGTGGAAAAACTGGCCGATCACCCGGATGTGATGGCTGATTTGCCTGGCCTGGATTTGTCGGCCAAGCGCAAGGCGGCAGCCCAGCTGGTTGCCTGATTCCGCAGTGCACTACCGTAAAAAGCCCGGCTTGCCGGGCTTTTTGCATGCTGGCTTGGCGCCGTGTTTCACACTGCCATGAAACGCTGCAGCGGGGTGCTGCTCCAGTCCACGCTATCCAGCAGGTTCTTTACGATCAGGCCCAGTTCGGTGTCGCCTTCGATGATCAGCTTGCGATTGAAGAACAGGGTGTCCGGATCTTCCTCGCGCAGCATCATGCGGGCAAAGTCCGCCAGATTGGCCGATAGCCGCAGGTCTGGCGCAGCGCCGACGCTGGCGACCTTGAAGTGTTGCTCGTCAGCGCAAAAGCCCAGCCGCAAGCCGGCATCCTGCACATGCACTTCAAAGCTGTGCCCGGCCAGCAAGCTCATGTCGGCCGGCAGGATGTCGCGCTTCTTCAATTGATTCAGCGTGGTCACCAGCGCCCAGCAGGGCGGGGTGGCTGGCAGCCGGCCCAGCAGGCTGGCCATGGCGGCGGGCAGGGTGAGTTCAGGAATGCGCATGATGGGTTTCTCCAAGGGCGGCAATGCCGGCTTCGCCACGCCAGTAGCCATCCACCAGACGGCTGTCGGCATAGGGTGCCAGGTCGATGTCGGTGTGCAGCGGGCTGTGCAGCGCCTGGATGGCCTGCTGGTAACCGGCAATCACCTGCGCGGTGTGCTGCCACTGTGGGCTGATGCGCAGCGCCTGCACGCCCATGGCCGCAATTGCGGCCAGGTGCGGCAGCAGGGAATGGCAGCCGTCCGACATGGTCTGGATGCCGTTGATGGTGAGGAAGGCCTGCTGCTCGCGGGTATTCAGCCGCAGCCCGTCCGGATGCTCCAGGCAGCGGAACTGGCAATCGTCCTTGGACAGATTGTAGTGGCGTGCGGTAAAGCAGCGGGCGGATAGTGCCAGTGGCAGGCGGCCCCAGGCGAACAGCTCGGTTTCGATAGGCTGCCCGGTGCGGCTGAACTGTTGCAGCACGGCAGCCAGGGTGTCGCGGTCCATTTCCACCGGCGGAATCCAGCGCCGTGCTCCCAGCGATTGCAGCAAGGCCAGGGTGTCGGCGTTGTAGATATTCAGGTGATGGCCGGCGACAAAGGGTCGCCCTTGCTGCTGTGCCAGCCGGGCCGCGCCCAGATCATTGGCCTCCAGCTGCAATTCACCGTTTTCCACCAGCTTGCGCAGGCGGCGCAGGTCGGACTCGCTCTCGATCAGCGCCAGGCTGGACAGCACCACCCGGCGGCCGCTTTCGGCCAGTTCCTTGCCCAGGGCGATCCAGTCCTGGCCGCGCAGCTGCTGGCGGCGCGAGCAGACGGCTTCGCCCAGATAGATGGTTTCCAGCGGCCAGTCGGCGGCTTCACTGTAAAACCGCAGGATATCGTCGCGGGACCAGTAAAACAGTACCGGCCCCAGCGTCAGTTGCAATGTATTCATATCAGCCCTGCTTGTTGGGCCGGCATGGCGTGCGAGCCTGCCGGCACGCTGTCATTCATTTCCATGGCCGGTTATAGGCGCCCAGGGTCTGCTGCTGGCCTTCCGCCAGCTTGGACAGTGCCTGGGTCCAGCCCGGTTTCACCGAAAAGCGCTGCGGCTCGCGTCCGGCCGCATCCAGTGCTTCGCGCAGGGTACGGGTGACTTGCGCCACATAGGCCGGGCTGCGCTGGCGGCCTTCCACCTTGATGGCGGCCACGCCGATATCGATGATTTGCGGCAGCATGGCCATCACGTTCAGGCTGGTGGGTTCTTCCAGCGCGTAATAGGTGTCGCCCTCCACCTCGAAGCGCCCCTTGCACAGGGTGGGGTAGCCGGCTGCTTCGCCCTGCTGGTATTCGTCGATCAGGATGCCATTGAGCCGGGCGCCCAGTGCCTGGCTGCCGTGCTCCCAGCGCACGAACTTGGCCGGCGAGCACACGCCGTGGCTATTGGGCGATTCGCCGGTGGCATAGCTGGACAGCAGGCAGCGGCCCTCCACCATCACGCACAGGCTGCCGAAACCGAACACTTCGATTTCCACCCGGGTGTGATCGATGACCTGCTTCACCTGATCCAGCGTCAGCACCCGTGGCAGCACGGCGCGGCGGATGTCGAACAGCTCTTGCGCCAGATTGATGGCTTCGTAATTGGTGGCCGAGCTTTGCACCGACATGTGCAGGCGCAGCGCGGGGTAGCGGCGGCGGGCATATTCCATCAGGCCGATGTCGGCCAGGATGATGGCGTCCACGCCCAGCTCCGCCCCTTCGTCGATGGCGCGATGCCAGCGGCTGATGTCGCCGCCCTGGGCATAGGTGTTGATGGCCAGCAAGACCTTGCGCTCATGCTGATGGGCATAGCGTATGCCCTCGCGCGCGGTACGGTCGTCAAAGTTCAGCCCGGCAAAGTTGCGGGCATTGGTGTCGTTTTTCAGGCCGAGGTAGACGGTGTCGGCACCGTTGTCCACGGCGGCCTTGAGGGCGGGCAGGCTGCCCGCCGGGCAAACCAGCTCCGGCAGAGGTCGTGTGGCAGGCATGATGGCTTGGTGTCAGCGATTGAAACCGCCAGACAGTAGCAGAGCGATGTGGCGCGGGACTTGTTCTGGGTCAAGCGGCGGGATTGCTGTGCGTGGAAGCTGATTGCCCGTCACCCGGGGGAGCCGAAAGGGATGGCACCACCCCATCTGCCATGCATCCGACATGTTTTTTGACATGACAATTCATAATGCATACAATCTCGCTGAATTTTCAATCTGTTTACATAAATAATTTTATTTTTAAAATTCAATTATTTAATTGATAAAAATATATTTTATGAAAAAAATTATGAAAAATTCATCGAAGGTAAGCTGGGTAAAAATCCTGCCGCTGGCCGGTGTGGTGATGTCGCTGACCGCCTGTGGATCGATGCGTCACTACCAGGCGGAAATGCAGGGCTCCTTGCAAGCAACCAAGCAGGGCAATCTGGATGAGGCGGTGGCAAACCTGGAGAAAAACAATACAGGTAGCGACAAGGATCTGCTCTATTTCCTGGAAAAGGGTCAGCTGCTGCGTCTCAAGGGCGACCTCGCTGAAAGTGTCAATACATGGCTGAAAGCCGATGAAAAAGTCCGCCAATGGGAGGATGAATCCAAGCTGACGGTTGGCAAGGCGCTGGAGGCGGCAGGCAGCGTGGTCGTCAATGACAAGGTACGCCGCTATGATGGCCAGGATTATGAAAAAGTAATGCTCAGCACCTTGTTGACGATGAATCATATGCTGAGTGGAAATGTCTCCGGTGCGCGTACCGAAATCAAGAAAACCTATGAACGTGAGTCCTTGATCGCCAGCCTGCACGAGAAGGAGTACGACAAGGTCGAGGAAGAAGCCAAGAGCCACAATGTGGAGACGACCTTCAAGAACCTGCGCGGCTATCCCGTTGAGACCCTGGATGACCCTGAAGTCTTGTCCTTGAAAAATGGCTATCAAAGCGCTTTCAGCCATTATCTGGCCGGCTTTGTCTTCGAATCCTTACATGAGCCTTCCCTGGCATCTGCCGGCTACCGCAAGGCAATTGAATTGCGCCCGAACCAGCCTTTGCTGGAGCAAGGCTTGAAAGGATTGCAAGGGCGCCTGGCACGTAAAGTCAAGGACACCGATGTACTGTTGGTGGTGGAAAGCGGCTTCATGCCTGCGCGCAGTTCCAAGACGATACCGCTGCCCTTTATCTGGAAAAACAAACCGGTCATCACCCAGATTGCCTTTCCGGTGATTCAGCCAAGCCATGACTTCCGGCCAAGCAATATCCAGATTGGCAACAAATCGGTAGAGCTGTCGCCCATCAGCAATCTGGATGCCATGGCCCGCAGGGCGCTGCGTGATGAAATGCCGGGCATTATTGTGCGCAGCAGTATCCGTGCGGCTGCCAAGGGTGCGATGCAACAGGAAATGGGCGAAAAAATGGGGGCGCTGGGTAGTTTGGCAGGCATTATTGCGACTGCCGCGACCGAGCAGGCCGATGAACGTATCTGGACCACCTTGCCATCCAGTATTTCCATTGCACGTATCAATCTGAAGCCGGGAGTTCACCAGGCAACGATTTCGACACCACAAGGCCCGCGTACCGTTCAATTGAGCGTGTCTGGGCAGTACGCGATTATTCCCCTGCGCCTGCTCGATCAAAGTGTGATTGTGCCCACGGCAAGAACAACTGAGCAGTTGGCTGCCGCCGATGCTGTTAAATCTGCTAATTAAACTGGAAATTTGATGAAAATGAGAAAAATACTCAGCGGGCTTGCCCTTGTCGCCTTGAGTTGTGCGGCTCAAGCCGATGGCCTGGAAAGCAAGCTTGAAGAGTTGGGCAAAATGGACCACGTCAAGGTGGAAGCGGCGCGCGTGGTGAAGCGTAATGAGCTGATCAATATCCAGGTGGAGCTGGCCAACGATTCGACCCGGCCGCAAGTGGTGTTTTATCGCTTCAAGTGGCTTGATGCCAGCGGCTTCATGGTGGGAGGCGAGGAAACCTGGAAGCAGGTACTGATTTACGGCAAGGCCCGTCAGACAATCCAGACCGTTGCCCCCGTGCCGCAAGCCGTTGATTTCCGCCTGCAATTGCAGAGTCCTGAAAATACCGTCAATCCAAGCAATTAATTTCAATTTTAAGGGTAAAACATGATTTCCATTGGCAAAACCTCCCGCATGGCATTGTGCGTGGCGACGTTTTCGATGCTGGCTGGCTGTGCCCAGACCGGCTCTCCGCTGATTGGTAACGGCAACGTCAGCTATGGCGACAGCAAAGGGGTCGAGCTGGTCAGCAATGAATTCGGCTCCACCGATCTGCAGCGTCTGGCTGAAAACATGACCCGTTCCCTGGTGCAAGTCCCCTCCATTCGTGGCAAGCGTCTGACCTTGGCCGATGTGCAGAACAAGACCAGCGAATACATTGATACCGCTGAAATTACCAAATCCATTCGTGTGCAATTGATGAAGGCCGGTACCGTGCGTTTCGTTGCCGATGTCAGCCATATGGAAGGTCAGACGCAGGAGTTGATGCGCCAGAATCAATCCGGTCTGTACGACAAGAGCAAATCCAAGAAAATTGGCAAGATGGTGGGGGCCGACTTCCGTCTGACCGGCGGAATTTCTTCCATCGTCAAGAAGAATAGCGACATCAAGGATGTGTATTACAAGCTGAGCCTGGAGCTGGTTGACAACGAAACCGGCGAGTTGGTCTGGGCTGATGAGCAGGAAATTCGCAAGACATCTCGCCGTTAAATCATGCCGGGTTACACCCGGCTTTTGTATTTGGACATTTCCAATGTTGAAGCACTTGCTTAAATCGTTTGGCGGCCTGTGTCTGGCCATGCCATTGCTCGTTTATGCCGCCCCACCCAAAATCGCCGTATCCAACCTGGCGTACGAGGAAAAGGTAGAAGAATATTTTCGGGTGGTTGCGGCATCCAGCCAGGACAATTTCAGTGCCAGCAATACCCATGTGCGTGCCAATAGCAGCAATCAGTATCTGGAAGTGGAAGGCACCTCCGTTCGTATCGACCGTGGCGAATTGCGTCGCTTTACTTCCGACATCAAAGGCGAGCTGCTGAAATTGCACAGCGTGCAATTGGTGGAGGCCCAGGGCTATAAGCCGACAAAAAACAATGAAAAACTGTTTGATGTCATTGCCCGTATCAAGCGCGGCGAATTCAAGGGGGCCGACTATGTGCTGTTCGGTACGGTTTCTGCCATCGATGTGCAAGACAATGCGGGCATGATTGCAGGCAGCAGCGCGGCATCGGCGGTGCGCAATATGGAGCTGGTCGCTGATTTCAGCCTGGTCAATACCAGAAACTATGGGGTAAAAGCCGCTTTCAGTGCCAAGGGCGAGGGTTCCGACGTCAAGTTGATCAATGCCGGCAGCATTGCGGTCAAGCACCAGAATGGCAAAATCGTTGCGGAAGTATCCAAGTCGCTGGGGAAGGATGTGGTCAGTCAGCTGACCGAGCAGTTCCGGGGCCTGGGCACGATGGCCGTGGAGAATACCGCGGACATGCGTGAGCAGGCACCGCCTCCAGCCAAGGCGGAGGAAGTCATGATCCTGACTCCTCAGCAGACCAAGTAAACCGTCTCCCTTGACGGTTCCGTTTCAGGCCGGGTGGTGAACCCGGCCTGAAGCATTTAGAAGGGCAGCGCCAGCTTGGTCTTGGCCACCAGCACGATATAGCCCACCACCAGCAGGGCGGCCAGCAGCGCCATACTGCGTATCTGCTTGGTGCGGCCACGCTTGAGGGCGATGGTGCCCAGCAGCACATAGAGCAACAAGCCGCCGATCTTGGCCAGCAGCCATGGGCTTTGCAGCACTGGCCAGCCACCCATCACCACCAGAGTCACCCCCAGCGCCAGCAACAGGGTGTCGATCACATGCGGCAGGATGCGCAGGGGTTTGAGCGCCAGCATGCGCTGCTGATCCGCCAGCATCAGTCCGCCGCGCACGGCAAACAGCAAAATGGTGAGGTAGGCCAGGCCCATGTGGGCATGTTTGATGATCAGATAGGGATACATGCGGATTCCTGATTGTTATGCCTTCGGCATTGCGTGATGGCAGCCAAAGGCTGATGGTACACTGACATCCTTGTTTTTCGCCGTGTTCCCGCCATGCTTTTTCTCTATCAGTCCAATCGTCTGGAGCAATTGGGTCAGCTGTATGCCGCCATGTTGCAGGCACAGCCGCTGTCCGACCCCTTTGCCGCGGAAACCGTCATCGTGCAAAGCCGTGGCATGGGGCGCTGGATGACGCTGGATCTGGCGCAGCAGTGTGGCATTGCCGCCAATATCGACTTTGTGCTGCCGGCGGCCTTTGCCTGGCGGCTGATGCAGCAAGTGATGCCGGAGCTGCCGCGCAAATCCTCGTTTACCCCCGAGGTACTCAGCTGGCGCTTGCTGCAACTGCTGCCCACGCTGGAAGGCGAGGTGTTTGCGCCCTTGCAGCGCTATGCCGCCGGAGGCGAGAGCGCCGCCTTCGAGCTGGCCGGCAAGGTGGCCGACATTTTCGACCAATACCTGGTATTCCGCCCGGACTGGATTCGCGCCTGGGAACGCGGCGAGCGGCTGGATCTCGGCGAGGATGAAGCCTGGCAGGCCGCCTTGTGGCAGCAACTGGCCGCACAGGACCCCAGCCGCCACCGCGTGCGCATGCTGGATGAATTCTTTGCCGAGCTGCGACCGGAGCATCTGCCGGAGCGCATTACCCTGTTTGGCATTGCCAGCCTGGCGCCGATGTATCTGGCGCTGATCAAGCGTCTGGCCGAGCTGACTGATGTCTGCCTGTTCACCCTTAACCCCTGCGAAGCCTACTGGGGCGATATCGTCGATACCCGCCGCAAGCTCAAGCTGCGGGAAAAGGGCGATCTATTCGCCACCGAAGGCCACCCGCTGCTGGCCTCGCTGGGCAAGCAGGGGCGCGATTTTTTCGAACTGATCGCCGCCGATGCCGAGCTGGATGCCCGCCCGCTGTTTGCCGCGGCCAGCGGCGACAGCCTGCTGGCCCGGTTGCAGCGCGATATCCTGCAACTGGACATGCCCGGCCATGATGGCCAGTGGCTGAGCCCGGAGGATAGCTCGATCGAGCTGCATGCCACCCACGGCGCCATGCGCGAACTGGAAGTGCTGAAAGACCGGCTGCTGGCCATGCTGGCGGACGACCCCACGCTCAGTGCGGCCGACATTGCGGTACTGACGCCGGACATCAACAGTTACGCCCCCTATATCGATGCGGTATTCGGCCAGCGCGACGATGCGCCCAATCTGCCCTATGCCATTGCCGACCGCCGCGTGGAGCGCGAAGAACCGCTGCTGGCGGCCATCGGCAATCTGCTGCACTTGCTCGATTCGCGCTTTGCCGCCGACCAGGTCCTGGCCTTGCTCGACAGCCCGGCGCTGTTGCAGCGCTTTGGCCTGAGCGCGGAAGACCTGCCCTTCATCCACGACTGGGTGCGTCAGACCGGCATCCGCTGGGGGCGCGATGCCGCCCACAAGGCGGCACTGGGTTTGCCGGCCGATCCGCTGTTTACCTGGCGCTGGGGGCTGGACCGCTTGCTGCTGGGCAGCATCCTGCCGCCGGCCATGGCCGGCGATGACAGCGGCCTGTTTGCCGGCCTGTTGCCGCAGGCGGGTGCCAGCGGCCAGCTGAGCGAGGCCCTGGCGCGATTTGCCAGCTGTTATGCGCTGCTGGACGAGCTGGCCCGCGACTGGGCCACGCCAGCAACGGCGGCCGGCTGGGCCGAACGGCTGCTGCTGGCCTGCGACCGCCTGTTTGCGGTGGACGAAGAGGGCGAACTGGCGCTGGAAGTGCTGCGCGATGCCCTGCAAGAGCTGGTGGACGATGCCGCCATGGCCGACTTTGCCCAGCCCTTCAGCTTGGCCGTGCTGCGCGACTGGCTGCAGCGCAAGCTCACCGTGGCCTCGCCGCTGGGCTTTCTGTCCGGTGGCATCACCTTCTGCGCCATGGTGCCGATGCGCTCCATTCCCTTTCGCGTGTTGTGCCTGATCGGCATGAACGACGGCGCTTATCCGCGCGACGAACGCCCGGTCAGCTTCGATCTGGTGGCGCGGCATCCGCGCCGGGGGGACCGTTCGCGCCGCTTTGACGACCGCTATCTGTTTCTGGAAGCCATCCTGTCGGCCCGCCTGCGGCTGTATCTGTCTTATGTCGGCTTGTCGGCGCGTAATAACGAGCCGCTGCCGCCATCGCCGCTGATTGCCGAATTGCAGGACTGCTTCAAGGCCATGTGTGGCGATGCGGCCACGGCGCAGCTGCTGCTACGCCATCCGCTGCAGCCGTTTTCGCCGCGCTGCTACGACGGAACCGAACCGCGGCTGGCCAGCTTTGAACCCAGCTTTGCCCAGGCACTGGCGGCCCCGCCCAGCCAGCCCCAGCCTTTTGCTACTGAGCTGCCGCCACGGCCGGGTAGCAGCGTGGTGCATGTCAATGACTTCATCCGCTTCTGGAAGAACCCGCCGCGTGCCTGGCTGGCCGAGCGTCTGACCATTCGCCTGCAAGGCCAGCAGGACGCGCTGCCGGTGCGCGAGCCCTTCAGCGTGGATCGCGATGCCAGCCGCACCCTGCGCAGCCAGCTGGTGGAACGCATGCTGGCCGGCAAGCCGGTGGCTCCGGTCAAGCAGCGGCTGGCAGGCGCTGGCCTGCTGCCACCGGCGGCGCTTGGCCAGGCCTGGCTGGGCAGTGAAAGTGCCAGTGCCGCCCGCCTGGCATACCGGCTGCCCGCCGTGCTGAGCGAAGCCACCCTGCCGCCGCAGCCGGTGAATATCCAGCTGCATGGCCTGACCCTGGCTGGTGAGCTGGGCGGGCTAC
The DNA here is from genome assembly GCF_016429115.1 of Aquitalea sp. ASV15. Taxonomy (NCBI): domain Bacteria; kingdom Pseudomonadati; phylum Pseudomonadota; class Betaproteobacteria; order Neisseriales; family Chromobacteriaceae; genus Aquitalea; species Aquitalea sp. ASV15. The sequence goes on from NZ_JAELTZ010000010.1 coordinate 111,303, forward strand.
GGGCCGAAGGGCAGATCCGGCTGGTGATCGGCAAGATGAACGCCGCCGAGCGGCTGGAATGGTGGCTGACTCATCTCTTGTTATGCGCCATGCGTCCGGCCGGCATTGCCTGCCAGTCAGTGCTGTATGACGACAGCGGTCACCTGCGGCTGGACGACGAGCCGGATGCCCTGGAACTGCTATCACCCTGGGTAGTGCGCTGGCAGCAGGGCCAGCAACAGCCGCTGCCGTTTTTTGGCCGCACCAGCTGGGCCTATGCCGAGCAGCTGTTCAAGCAGAAAGAGGCCCCGCAGCTGGCGCTGGCCAAGGCGCTGGACAAATGGGACCCCGGCTTTGTCGGCGATTTTGCCACGGCGCAATGCGAGGAGCCGGTCAACCGGCTGGTGTTCCGCCATCTCGACCCGCTGGCCGACCCGCTGTTTGCCCAATTGGCCGAAACACTGTTATTGCCGCTGCTGGCGCGGCTGGAGGGCCAGGCATGAGCCTGCAGGTACTGAATGCACTGGAATGCCCGTTGGCCGGGGTCAATCTGATCGAGGCCTCGGCCGGCACCGGCAAGACCTGGACCATCGCCGCGCTGTATTTGCGGCTATTGCTGGAGGAGGTCAACGGCGAAGCCCCGCCCGGCATCGACAGCCTGCTGGTGGTGACTTACACCAAGGCCGCCACCGCTGAATTGCGCGAGCGTCTGCGCCAGCAGCTCAGCGATTTTCTCGAGGTGTTGCAGGGCAAGCAGGTGGGCAATGATTTCCTGCAGGCCCTGGCGCAGCGGTTTGCCCCCGGTGCCGCCCGTGATCTGGCCGAACAGCGCCTGCTGGCGGCCATTACCGGTTTTGATGGCGCGGCCATTTATACCATTCATGGTTTCTGCCAGCGCGTGCTGACCGATGCCGCTTTCGAAAGCGGCCAGACCTTTGCCGCCGAGCTGGTCAGCGACGACGACCGCCTGCTGGTGGAAGTGGTGGACGACTTCTGGCGGCGGCGGGTGGTGACCAGCCCCTTGCTGTCGCAGGTACTGGCCGAAGCCGGCGAAACCCCGGATGGCTGGCTTGCCGAAATCCGCCCCTGGCTGGCCAAGCCCTATCTGCAGATGGTGATGCCGGCCCAGCGCGATCTGCAGCAGGCCTTGCAATTGGTCGAACAGTGCTGGCAGCAGCTGGCGGCGGATGCGCTGGTGATCCAGAGCGGTTTTGACCTGCTGCTGGCCACCGAGGGTTTCAAGGCCACCAGCCACAGCCGGGCACAGCTGGAAAGCAGCATGACCGAGTTGCAGCAATGGCTGGCCGAGCCGGACAGCCTGCCCATCCTGGGGCGTGATGCGCTGAAACGACTGGACAAGCTCAGGCCGGAGGCGCTGCTCAAGGCCATGAAAAAGGGCTTTGTCGCGCCGGAGCACCTGCTATTCCAGCGTATCGGCGACTGGCTGGCCGCCTGGGATGGCTATCTGGCCCAGCTGCAGCTGTCGCTGGCCGGGCTCAAGCTGGAACTGATTGCCTGGGTGAACGAGGAACTGGCCCGCCGCCGCAGTCAGGAACGGGTGCGCAGCTTTGACGATTTGCTGACCGAACTGGGCGCGGCGCTGGCAGCTGCCGAGGGCGGCGCACAACTGGCCGCCGCCGTGGCGCGCAGTTTCCGCGTGGCGCTGATCGACGAATTCCAGGATACCGACCCCATCCAGTACGACATCTTCCGCAGCTGTTTTGCCTTGCAGGGCCGGCCCTTGTTTCTGGTAGGCGACCCCAAGCAGGCGATTTACAGCTTTCGCGGTGCCGATATCTTTGCCTATCTGGATGCGCGGCAGGATGCGCCCGCCACCCAGCAATATTCGCTGGATACCAACCGCCGCTCGGATGCGCCGCTGGTCGAGGTGGTCAACCAGCTGTTTGGCCGCGCCCGGCCATTCTTGCTGGATGCCATCAGCTATCAGCCGGTGCATGCAGCGCCCAGCTCGGGAGCCGTGCTGGAAGTGGCGGACGAGGACGCCGCCTTTACCGTGCTGTGGCAGCCGCCGGAGGGCGACAAGCCGCAGAACAAGGACAGCGCCGCCCGTGCCAGCGCGCAGGGCTGTGCCCATGAAATTGCCCGCCTGCTGACGCTGGCCGGGCAAGACCGGGCTGCCATCATCAAGGGTGGCCAGCGCCGGCCCTTGCGTGGTGGTGATATTGCCGTGCTGGTGTCCACCCATCGCCAGGGCGAACAGATGCGCCAGGCCCTGGCCGAGCGTGGCGTGGCCAGCGTGGCGCTGACCCAGGAAAGCGTGTTTGCCAGCCAGGAGGCGGCCGAGCTGCTGGCCTTGCTGCGCGCCTGGGCCGAGCCGGCCAGCGAAAGCCGGCTGCGTGCCGCGCTGGTTACCGAGCTGTACGGGCTGGATGCCGCCCGCCTGCTGGCCGAAGTGGAAGACGAGAGCCAGTGGGAGGCACGGCTGCTGGCCAATGCCGCCGATCACCAGCGCTGGCTGGAGCAAGGCTTCATGAGCGCCTGGCGGCATTTCCTGGCACGCGAGCAACTGCCCTTGCGGCTGTTGCCGCTGCCGGATGGTGAGCGGCGGCTGACCAATCTGTCGCATCTGGCCGAGCTCTTGCAAAGCGAAAGCGACAGTCGCCACGGCATGGCCCCCTTGCTGGCCTGGCTGGAGGGCAGGGTGGCCAGCCCGGCTGGCGGCGAGGAAGCCATGCTGCGGCTGGAAAGCGATGCCGCGCTGGTGAAGATCGTCACCATCCATACCTCCAAGGGGCTGCAATACCCCATCGTGTT